>JAHECI010000364.1:0-2221 GCA_024641825.1 Desulfobacterales bacterium
ATCCCTCGGTCCTTGTGGCTGTACGAGTTCAATTCTCGTCCCGGGCACCACATAAATTAAAGGGGTTAGCAGAATGCGGCTAACCCCTTTTTCTTTGGTTCTTTTCGAGGGAGTCGGTTTTGGCTCCACAAACAGATCAATTTTTAAAAATAAAACTTAAACCCCACCCCAGCGTAAAATGTGTCCAGATCAACAGTGTCCTCTTGAACGTACGGAGAAGGACCTATTATTTTGACATCAGCGCTGTTCCATATATATTTCAAATCAAAATTCAAGGCAAAATTCTCATTTAAAAAGTATTCAAAACCGGCATTGGCATGAATACCAAGACTGTCGTCAATGTTATAATCCGTCGGAAACACAGAACTTGACGAACTAAAATCGTTAAGATAATACCCAACGCCGCCGCCCAGATACAGCCCTACCTTTGGCGCAGTGGAAAAATGAAAGCGCACGGTAAGCAGAATTGGAATCTGCTCCAACTCACCGACATTTTCTAATATCCCCAGTGAGGATTTAAAATCCATATCTGATTTGGCATAATCAACACCCAATTCAAAAGAACAATAGTTATGAACAAAATAAGTGAGATTTCCTTCATACATGGCAGCTTCATCAATATTTGCACTAATTCCATAACCTAAGTCGTCGCCATTATAATTGGCATAAGCGACTCTGGCCCCAATGCCAAATTTCCCTTTCATGTCCTGGGCAAAGCCGACCTGGGCGAAAACCAACAAAAGTGCGACCATACCTAACAGCGAGGCTGTAATTTTATTCCTCATCCTTGACCTCCTTTTCCTGTGTTAAAGAACCTGTATTTGCCGAACGTTTTTTTCGAATCCTTTGCCATGGTATTTCTATCCCGCTTTAACGGGAACCATAATGATTTTCTTTGGGAATTTCGAATCTGCCCAGAGGGGCGAAGCCCACTGAGTTCTACATCTGAAAAAGGAAATTTTTGTGAATTTGTCAATCATTGGAATTGGACGATATCTTTAGCGTCAACATATGAAAAAGGAATCGGTCTGTCAAAGGAAAAATATATCCGACGAACAGGTTTCCGAAACCTGGGGACCCTTTATCGCTGACGTGAACGCTCCACGACGGCGCATATCTCTTTCCAACCGACGGAAACTTGTGCTCGAGCACCCGTAAGCCCGATCCGTGCCAGAGTTATAAAGAACAATTCGTCAAAAACATGTCCGATGGATGTTTTAAATCACAGCTTCATTCGGCTCGGTCTAACGCGTGCTAAAGCCCTTCAAACAGCCACTCGGTTTCCAAGAGAAACCCTAATGTTGCAAAAGTCGAGGGTGCTGCAAATCCAAGGCGTAAAGGGTGAAGCTGTAGTATTTTACCGCAAACTCTTCACAACGAAGGAGTTGCGGCGCCATCGGCTTTCCCTTTGGGTAACTAACATGGCTGTTTTCACTATTTTCATGATGTCACTTGGAGTAAATTCCATCAAAGCAGAGAAACCGTCTGGAAATGCTGACCATCATAATCATTTAACTCATTTTGCCATGTTATTTATGCAACTATAGGGGAAACACACCGTCGCTTCGATGTACCGAAAAAATGCGTTCACCCTGTTCAGGATTTAAAGAGATATTGATTTGTTTTTCAGAATCATGTATAAAGCTCTGGACAACTTGAATCTGGGAGAAAGATATGAATCAATGTGTTTTGCTGAATGCCGATTACACCTTTCTGAATATGGTGGATTGGAAACGGGCCATGCGCCTGATCGCAAAAGACAAGGTACAGGTTTTAAGGCAATCTGAAAGGATAATCCGGACGGCGGAAGGTATTGTCGTCAAAGTTCCCCTGGTAATGAAACTGATAAAACTTATCAGAAAATTATATCTCAACAGAGTGCCATTCAGCAAAAAGAATGTTCTTGTTCGGGACGGATTCAAGTGTGCGTATTGCGGAAACAATAGCCAAAGACTGACCATCGACCATATCATTCCCAAATCGAGGAACGGCAAAACCAGCTTCGAAAACTGCGTTGCTTCCTGCAAACCGTGTAATAACAACAAAGGTGGAAGAACCCCTTCGGAAGCCGGTATGTTTCTCAGGGTCAAGCCGTTTCAGCCGACGATTTCCGAGTTTCTAAGATTGAAGGTCAAAAAACTGGGGATCAATCATGTTTTGAAAAGTCTTGGAATATACTAATTTTTCACGAAAACGTCCAAACCGGTTTTAGATTTAGGAG
>JAHECI010000364.1:2321-3510 GCA_024641825.1 Desulfobacterales bacterium
TAAATCCGATTCTGGAGGACATATGGATTATAAGAAGACGCTCAATCTGCCAAAAACAAAATTTCCCATGAAGGCACGCCTGGCAAATCGTGAGCCTGAACAGTTGAGATCCTGGGAAGAAAACCGTTTGTACGAAAAGATCAGACAATCTTCATCGGGCCGGGACCTGTTCATTCTGCACGATGGACCGCCCTATGCCAACGGGCACATTCATATCGGTACGGCCCTCAACAAAATCCTGAAGGATATTATCGTCCGATCACGGCAAATGTCCGGACTTGACGCGGTATATGTTCCGGGCTGGGATTGCCACGGGCTTCCCATCGAACACAATGTTGAAAAAGAATTGGGGGCCAAGAAATTTAAAATGACCCAGGCCGAAATTCGCAGGGCGTGTCGGGCATATGCTGAAAAATTTATCGATATACAGCGGAATGAATTCAAACGACTGGGTGTCATGGGGGAATGGGAAAATCCGTATTTGACCATGAACTACGCCTATGAAGCCACCATTGCCCATGAGTGCAGTAAATTTGCCCTGGATGGCAGCCTTTTTCGAAGTAAAAAGCCGATATACTGGTGTTGCAGCTGTCAAACGGCCCTTGCCGAAGCGGAGATCGAATATCACGATGAGTCGTCACCATCGATTTTTGTTAAATTTCCGATGGAAGATGATTTGAGCGACCAGATTCCCGGGCTGGCCGGAAAAAACGTGTTCGTGGTGATTTGGACAACAACGCCCTGGACCATCCCGGCAAATCTCGCCATAGCACTGCACCCGGATTTTACGTATGCTGCTGTGGATACAAAAAATGGAGACGTGCTGATTCTGGCCAAGGAGCTGGTTGAAGGGTGTATGAAATCCTTTGGATTTTCCGATTTTTCCATACTGGCTGAACTGGGATCCGGCAGTCTTGAACGGAAGAAATGCCGACATCCCCTATACGACCGTGAATCATTGATAATTTTAGGGTCCCATGTAACTCTGGAAGCCGGAACCGGTTGTGTTCATACAGCTCCCGGCCACGGGGGTGAAGACTATGAAGTGGGTCTTCTCTATGATCTGGAGGCGTTTTCCCCTGTGGACGATGCGGGCTGTTTTACCCAGGAAGCCGACCCCTTCAGCGGACGATTTGTATTCGAAGCCAATTCGGATATCGTTGCCAAGCTTCAGGAAAACGGTGCCCTG
>JAHECI010000365.1 GCA_024641825.1 Desulfobacterales bacterium
ATATGAACGAATTGTCTTAAACCGATTACCCTTATCAAAAGATAAGACCTGTTTTTTCATTAAGAGCCCCTATCCACGAGTTCTTTCAGAAAAAATTTAATTATACCCGAGGCGAATCCTTGCCGCGAGGTTTATCCGCCTTTTGCGGATTTTTCCGCCTCTGGCGTGATTTGTCATCAAAAATTTATTATACGTGAAGCGATTCTTTCTCAAAAAACGATCGTGTCATGTTTTTTTATTATTCTCTAACAAACTGTGCGACTTTCTGCGCGGCATCTTTCATATCGGCAGCAGTAATCAGATTGAGTCCGGATTCAGCCAGAATTTTCCGGCCCTCTTCCACATTGGTCCCTTCCATCCGCACCACCACAGGAACACTGATTCCGATTTTTTCCGCCGCACTGACAACGCCTTTTGCCAGAACGTCGCAGCGCAAAATCCCGCCAAAAATATTGATCAGAATCCCTTTGACATTCTCGTCACCGAGCATGATTCGAAAGCCGTTCTCAACCATCTCGGCACTGGCCCCGCCTCCCACATCGAGGAAGTTGGCCGGTTCTGCACCGGCAAGTTTGATGATGTCCATGGTCGCCATGGCCAGGCCAGCGCCATTGACCATATTGCCGACATTCCCGTCCAGTTTGATGTAATTGAGATTAAATTTGGATGCCTCAACCTCAAGGGGATCTTCCTCATCGATGTCACGGTATTCTATAATATCTTTATGACGATAGAGCGCATTATCGTCAAAGTCGACTTTGGCATCCAGTGCGACTACCGTCTCTTCGGCGGTGATGACAAGGGGATTGATCTCCACAAGCGAACAGTCATAATCCATAAACAGCCGGTACAGACTTGACAGCATTGAAACAAACGGTTTCATGATTGCCGGTGCCATATTCAGACCAAAAGCAACCTGTCTGCAGTGATACGGCTGAATTCCCATAAGGGGATCTATGTATACCTTGATAATCTTTTCAGGGGTGGAGGCTGCCACCTCTTCGATATCCATGCCGCCGGCCTCACTGGCCATGATCACAACCTTTGCCGTTGCCCTGTCCGGAATGATACTCAGGTACAATTCCTTCGCGATGTTGAGTCCCTGTTCCACCAGTACTTTTCTGACGATCCTTCCTTCCGGACCGGTCTGGTGGGTCACCAGATTCATTCCGATGATATCGCCGGCAATGGTCGTTACTTCATCCATAGATGCAGCAAGTTTTACCCCGCCGCCTTTGCCCCGGCCCCCGGCATGAATCTGGGCTTTGACAACTACCGGGAATTGATCCAGGTCTTTGGCGATTTTCCCGGCCTCATCCGGGTTGAAGGCGACACCCCCTTCTGGAATGGGGATGCTGTATTTTTTAAACAAGTCTTTTGCCTGGTATTCGTGAATCTTCATTAAACCAATTCCCCCTTTAGGATTGTTGATTGCTTGCCCTGTTAAATCCTCCAAAGGAGGGCTGCCAAAGGCAGCATTTAACAGGGTGAAATTGTCGATTGGACGATTCGTCAAATGGTCGATTGGTCAAGTAGTGAAAACCATTTAACGATTCAACGATTCAACCAATCTTTAATATTCATTTATTTCATCCGATTACACACAGCACGGCGTCTTTTGCCACGGAATCTCCGCTGGAGAAATTAATGGCCTTAACGACGCCGTCCGCAGGGGCTTGAAGGGCATTTTCCATCTTCATGGCCTCCAAAATGACCACCGTCTCCCCCTTGTTTACTGCATCCCCAACCTGTTTTAAATATTTAACGATCATGCCGGGCATGGGCGCCGTCAGCGGCGTGCCGTCAACCCCGGCGGCTGCCGGTACTGCGGCTTTCGGCTCGGGGGGTGCCGCCGCTTTGGTAACTGCAGCGGGTTTGGGCGCTGCGGGTCTGGGCGCTGCAGGCCTCGGCCTTGAGACCGCTGCCCCGGCGGCCACCTGCTGCACATAGCTGACAACCGGCGATCCACCAGGTTCTTCTACGCCGACTTCAAAATATTCATCGTCCACGAATACGTTGAATGTGCGAAGGGCATCGGTCTTGGCCGGGGCTTTCTTTTCCGATTTATGTACCAGCTTGCCGAGCTTGGCCAGCTTCACCAGCTCTTCCTCTTTTTTAATCTCTTCCAGGGTTCGCGCCTTCACTGCCTCCGGCGGATCTTCCTTGCCGTATTTCCAATTCAGAAACCGTTTTCCTGTAACCGGATAAATGGCGTAGGTAATCACATCGTCCAGGTCTTGGGCGAGGCCTTCGGTATCGCTCTTAGCCTGTTCAAGCTCCGGCTCCAAGACTTCGGCCGGCCGGCAGGTGATCGGTTTTTCTCCTCGTGGATACCCCTTCAACGCTTTCTTTTGAACCTCAGGATCGATGGGAATGGCGGTCTTGCCGTACAACCCATAACACAGATCCTTGACCTGACCGGTGATCATCTTGTATCGCTCATTTTCATCGTCAAAAAGAACGTTGTTGACCGTCTGTATCCCGACAATCTGACTGGTAGGCGTTACCAGCGGAATTTGACCCAATTCTTTTCTGACTCTGGGAAGCTCTTTGTAAACCTCATCGATCTTATTCAGCGCATCCATTTCCCTTAACTGGTTGACAAGGTTTGACAGCATCCCTCCCGGTGTCTGATGTAACAGCACACTGATATCGATGATCGACACCTTGGAATCGTCCAGGAGATGCTTGTATTTTGGCATGACTTTCTTTTCAAATATTTCGTTGATCTCCGCAAGTTGCTTAATATCGAATCCGGTATCCCGGTTGGTTCCTATAAGTGTCATCACAAGCGGTTCTACGGCGGCATGGGATGTCCGATAGGCATACGGTGACATGCAGGTATCAATGATATCCACGCCGGCCTCAATGGCCTTCAGGTGGCTCATGGGTGACATTCCTGAAGTAAAGTGACTGTGCAGGTGTATAGGAGCCTTTACCGCTGTTTTTAAAGCCTTGACAATTGCATAGGCGTCATAGGGAGCAATAAGGCCCGCCATATCCTTGAGACAGATACTGTCGGCACCCATGGCCTCCAGGTCTTTGGCCTTGCTGACATAGTAATCAATATTGTATACGTCGCCGCCCATCCGCGGTTCGGTCATGGTATAGCAGATACAGCCCTGAAAATGTTTCCCGCATTCTTTAATAACTCGAACCACCGTCTCAAAGTTGCGGTAGTCGTTCAAGGCATCAAAGGTCCGAAAAATGTCCATCCCGTTTTCAGCGGCTCGCTTTACAAAAGCCTCGGCAAGATCGTCAGCATAATTCCTGTATCCCACAAGGTTTTGTGCTCTTAACAGCATGGAAAAGGGTGTCTTTGTGATATACCGCTTTAATGTTCGAATCCGCTCCCATGGATCTTCATTCAGAAAACGATGCATGGTATCAAACGTCGCACCGCCCCATGTTTCGAGGGCCCAAAATCCGACCTCGTCCATTTTTTCGGCAACCGGAATCATATCTTCGGTTCTTCCCCGTGTAGCGAACAAAGACTGGTGTCCGTCCCG
>JAHECI010000061.1:0-3753 GCA_024641825.1 Desulfobacterales bacterium
TATGGGACATGTCGGCACTGTCGGATCTGCGCCGTCGCCTGGAAACCACCGAAATATTCGCCGTCGACACCGAAACCACCTCCAAGAATCCCATGGAGGCACGGATCGTGGGTCTTTCCTTTTCCATCGAGCCCCATGAGGCCTTTTACATTCCCTGTGCCCATACGTATCCGGAGGCACCTGCCCAGCTGGCGCTTGAAGACGTATTGAAACAGTTGAAACCGGTGCTGGAAAATCCCAAGATCAAAAAGGTCGGTCAAAATATAAAATATGACTGGATGGTCCTTGAACGACACGGAATAGACCTGGCCGGTGCTGTCTTCGACACCATGTTGGCATCCTATCTCATCGACCCTTCAAAACGTGCCCACAACCTGGACCAGATCGCCCTCGATTTTCTGGATCACAAAACAATTACCTACGAGGAAGTTGCAGGCAAAGGCAAAAAGAACATGTGTTTTGCAGAAATTCCCATTGAAAAGGCCGCTCCCTATTCTTGCGAAGATGCAGATGTTACATTGGCGGCCTATCATGTTCTGATGCCGAAAATCAAAGCCGCCGGTTTGTTGGACCTGTTTGAGAAGGTCGAAATGCCCCTGGTGCCTGTTTTGATGAAGATGGAAATGACCGGCATATGTGTTGACCAAGAAAAGCTCCGGGATCTTTCAAAATCGTTTGAACACCAGCTCGAGTTGCTCGAAAAAACGATATATTCAATGGCCGGTGAAGAATTTAATATAAAATCGACCCAGCAGCTTGGAAAGATACTGTTTGAAAAACTAAAACTGCCGGTTCAAAAAAAGACCAAGAAAAAAACCGGGTATTCAACGGACGTCAACGTGTTGACATCCCTTGCAGAAAAGCATGAACTCCCTCAACTTATTTTAAGACACAGAACTCTGGCCAAGCTGAAATCGACCTATACGGATGCCCTGCTCAATCTCGTTCATCCGGAAACCGAAAGAATTCATACCTCCTACAATCAAACGGTAACCGCCACCGGAAGATTGAGCAGCTCTGATCCGAACCTCCAGAATATACCCATCCGAACGGAAGAGGGGATAGAAATTCGCAGAGCATTTGTTCCCAGAAAGGGGTGGACACTGGTTTCCGCAGATTATTCCCAGATAGAACTCCGTATTCTGGCCCATTATGCCGATGATGAAATTTTGATTCAAGCTTTCAAAGGTGATGAGGATATTCACACCCGAACGGCAACTGAAGTCTTCCAGGTCTTTCCGTCGTTTATAACACCGGAATTGCGACGGCAGGCCAAAGCGATCAATTTCGGCATTGTATATGGTATGAGTCCTTACGGCCTTTCCAAAGAGCTGGGCATCAGCCGTAAAATGGCCAAAACTTATATCGACAATTATTTCTCGAGATATAAAGGTGTCAAAAGGTTCATCGATCAGACCATCGACGCCGCCAGAAAGACCCAAAGAACCAGTACCCTTCTGGGCCGAATCAGACTTCTGCCGGATATCAACAGTCCCAACAAAATGGTCCGGGAGTTTGCAGAACGGACCGCCATCAATACGCCGGTGCAGGGCACAGCCGCTGACCTTATCAAACTGGCTATGATCCATGTGGACGCCGCTTTTGGAGAAAAAGGCCTTAAAAGCGCCATGCTCCTTTCAGTGCATGATGAAATCGTGTTTGAAGTTCCGCCGACAGAGCTCGAACCCGTTAAAGATCTGGTGAAAAAAACCATGGAAGGGATCTGGGACCTCAAAGTGCCCCTGAAGGTGAATGTGGTATCGGGCAGTAATTGGGCTGAAGCCCACTAACCCGGATTTCCCATTAAATACGTATTCGATTTTTCGAAACCGTAACCGTTACTCTTCGGATTTTTCGGGAGTTTCTTCCAATCCTTTCACTGTTTCTTCCACAGTTTGGTAGATAGACTTGAATGTCTCGTTAAAACCGGCGGGGCCCAGCCTTCCGGTTTCGATGAATTTCACAACGATTTCTTTGGTGGATCTGAGAATCAGCTCATCGATAGAACTCATTTGCGGCACCTTTCTGTTAGGAGTTTTTACAATAAAATTGATCCGTTAGCAGAAAATTTCTTCGATGTCAAGATTCTCTCTAACCGTTTTGTCTCCGGCATTGAAAAAATAATAAGGGTTTATTTGACACTGACCGTTTTCTTAATTATTAAAAGGGTAAATTATGATGAACTCGTAAAAAGTCTGATTTTGCTCGATGTCGCTCACAAAAGACTTTTTACGAAACCGTCAAATTATAATGGAGCAAAAAAATGACACCCATCTTTGAAAACCATATAAAATACACTATTGAAAGTCCGGACATCGTAAAGACCGACCTTCTGACGCCCATCGAATATCAATATCGATCCCGAAGAGATGTTGATATCGTCATCCAACAACCCGAATATACATCGGTATGTCCCATGACCGGATTGCCCGATGTCGGATGCATCACCATTAAGTACCGGCCGGACCAAAAAATCGTTGAACTGAAATCCTTGAAATTTTATCTGCTGCAGTACCGGAATGTCGGTATTTTTTATGAGCATGTGGCCAACCGGATTCTCGATGACCTTGTTGCCGTTCTATCGCCCAAATTTATGGAGGTTACCGGGGATTTCACAGCAAGGGGCGGAATCACGGCCAGAGTTACCGCGGTGTTCGAGGGGAATACATAATGTCTAAAACAACCAAAATTCACGGTGTAAATCAATATCACGTTGCTGCTATTTTATCATTATTTCTGATTTTTTCCTTGACCGGAGGGTGCTCAACGTATTCGTCCATGGAGAGAAAAACCAAGCGAATGGTCAGAGATCTTCGGGCGCCGGACGGTGATTTGAAAAAAAGAATGGCCATTACCCTTTTTGAAAACAAAACCGCGTTTTCTGATACGGAGATGCAACAACGCTTTTTTATCGATCTGACGGAAAAGATACTGTCTTCATGCCCCGACGTCCTTTTGGAAAAACCGGGCGATTCCGGCTATCCCGATTTTTTGGTAACGTTACCCAGGAAGGCATCCGGACGGATCGACAACTATGATTTGGCCACGTCCGGCAGACGATCCGGTTTGAATTCAATTGTAACCGGCGCGTTAAATGATGCCAGAATCGATAAAAGGAAAAAGGGGTTCTGGTGGTGGAAAGACATTCATCACTATGTCCAATTTCAGATTGTCGCTGAAGTATACGATACCGAAACCGGCGCAAAGCTTCTCGACGAAAGTTTTATGCGCGAAATGGAAATCGACGAATCAGACCTGGAATCCACCGGTGCAGACGATGAAATCAAGGCCTATATAAAAGATGATATTTTTAAGACCATCGCCATTGATATGGGCGAAAAAATCTGTAATGCCGTGGTGTTAGATCCCTGGACAGGATACATTACCTCCATTGCTGACGATAAGATCATTCTATCCTCTGGAGAACGTGTGGGAATAAAGCCCGGGGACATCTTTGAAGTTTATAACAGTACGGATACCTTCCAGGGCGTGGACGGTCACCGATTCTTCATACCCGGTCTTAAGACCGGAGAAATAGAAATAACCGCCGTCTATCCCGACACTGCTGAAGCGGTTCGTATTTCAGGCCAAGACATTCGGGAAGGCTTTACGGTTCGACCAAAAGATTAATTCCACAATCTATCTTGATCTAAAAAAACAATTTTCCCGAAGGGCAAACAAACTGGGATGGTATAAAAAATTTATATCTCATCTATAAAAGCGTTAAAAAAAACTAAACACTTATAATGTTTT
>JAHECI010000061.1:3853-13129 GCA_024641825.1 Desulfobacterales bacterium
TAAAAAATTTATATCTCATCTATAAAAGCGTTAAAAAAAACTAAACACTTATAATGTTTTCCCGGTTTGTTTACGATCAATTAGGGTTCAACTCTGTAAGCGGTAATCGGTCGGTCAATCCCCTTTACGGTGACTGAAGGGAGGGTTTCAACGTTTATTTCCCCCGAAAGCTTTTGAAACGTCGCACTGCTGATGAGGATTTCACCGGCCTTTGCCATGCTTTGCAGCCGTGCGGCGATATTGACCGGCATTCCTATGGAGGTAAATTCTTTGATTCTCAAGGATCCCAGAATGCCGGAAAATACCTTTCCTGTTGATATGCCGATGCCGATTTTCAGCCTCAATCCATTTTTTCCATATAGTTTTTCATCGATTTTTTTTGCACATCTCTGCATTTCCATGGCCGTTTCCACCGCACGGGTGGCATTGTCATCATCGGCGACCGGGGAGCCGAAAACCACCATAATACTGTCGCCGATATGTTTGTCCACGGTTCCGTTATACCGATACGCGATCTCACCCAAGGGCGTGAAATAGTCGTTGTTTAGAAAGTCGGCGATTTTGTCGGGTTGAACCTGCTGAGACATCCGGGTGAAATCGCGAATATCGGAAAAAAGAATCGAAGCTTCGTGGTACGTCGGCTTCAGAACCCCCGACGATTTTTCGATCTTTTGGTAAACCTGTTCGGACACAAACTGTTTGAGACGCTTTCGAACATGGATGGTGTGGATTTTGGCCCTGAGCTCCAGATTGTCAAACGGTTTGGTGAGGAAACCGTCAATCCCCTCGTTGGTGGCCTGAATCGCCGCTTCCATGGTTGCGTATCCCGTAAGGACAATGCGGGTGATTTCAGGATTGATGGATCCGATGATGGAGAGGGTTTCGATACCGTCCAATCCCGGCATTTTGTAGTCGGAAATTACCGTTGCCGTGTCAGAAATGTTCTCTTTTACAAAGGCAATCCCGGTTTCACCGTTTTCGACGGTATGGGTTTTATACGGCTCATGTTTAAGGGCACGAACCACCGAACGCCGGATGCCTTCTTCGTCATCGATGAAAAGCAGTTTGTCCATGGGGGCTCCCTTGAACTCCAACCACCTGTCCGGTTGAATTTCAAAATTCAACGGGGCACGTGCATTCCCTCTACGTCTGCTGCTGCGAAGTTTGTTCCGTGATAGCGATCAACCTTTCTGTTCAGCCGGGACGGAAATCCCAGCCTGGGGACCTGGAAGGAGCTTCAACCTTTGAAAATTGATGGAATCCGATCTCGATTTCTGTAAATCAATTTTCGTGCCAAATCTGAATTTGCTTTAATCCCATTTAACATGTTGGGGTCGATTCAGCCTCATATGCTCGAAGATCTTTATTTTAAAGACGGTTACGGCGGTTAATATTCTGCATCTTGCTGATTGAAGGTTGGGTATTACATCGAACCATAA
This sequence comes from Desulfobacterales bacterium, assembly GCA_024641825.1. Lineage (GTDB taxonomy): Bacteria > Desulfobacterota > Desulfobacteria > Desulfobacterales > UBA11574 > JAAXQD01. Next base: position 5,293 of record JAHECI010000061.1, read on the forward strand.
AATCCATACGAGCAGCATGCACAGAAAACGGTTCAACTGCGCACATGTTTTTGTGCATTTTGCCGCCGGCCATGAACCCTAACCACAGGTGCGTTGAGACCATCTTTAGAAACGTCTCTTGGGGTGCCTCAGGAAAAAGACCAAATAGTATCTTGATATATGGTGTATAAAAAGTTATAGAATGAAATTTTTAATATCCACCCATACATACAGAGAGACCTTTGAAAAAGGTTCATTTTTGTTCAAGTTCAAGTCGAAGATCCCGGACTTTGAGCGGGGGAAGGCGAAAATTTTAACCACCCCGATGTAAAAACCATCGGGGCAGGCATCCATACATTGAGTATTTTGAGGATTAAAATTTGAGCCTGTTGATAAATCCCGTCCCCCGGGGACGCAGAAATTGGGCAAAAAGGGGCGTTTTGCAAAGGTCTCACAGAATCTTAGAGGATTAAACTGATGACGTCGCCGAATTATAAATCCTGGCCTTTCAAAGAGGCCGACAAGTTACGCAAACGATTTTCAAAATCTGAAAATATTCCCCTCCGGTTTGAAACCGGCTTTGGCCCCAGTGGGTTGCCCCATATCGGGACATTTGCCGAGATCGCTCGAACGACCTGGATACGCCAAGCCTTTGAATTTTTAACCCAGCGGGAAACCCAACTCATCGCGTTTAGCGATGATATGGACGGTTTGAGAAAAGTGCCTTTAAATATGCCCCAACAGGAAATGTTGACTGAAAATTTGGGAAAGCCCCTATGTCGCATTCCTGATCCATTTGATGCGTGTGAAAGTTATAGCGCATATATGAACAAAAAATTGCGCGAATTTTTGGATAGTTATAAATTTGATTATGTGTTTCAAAGTTCATATGAAGCCTATACCCGGGGTGATTTTAACGAAGGTTTGGCCATTATCCTTCAAAAGGTCGAAGATATCAAAGGGATCATTCTCCCCACCATGGGTGAGGGAAAACGATCGAATTGGTCTCCGTTTTTCCCAATCTGCGAAAAATGCGGACGGATTTACAGCACCCGGGTGACCGGCTATGACGCTGAAAAAAATACCCTCGACTACATCTGCGACCGGGAAGAAGGTTTGGTAAAAAGTTGCGGAAATAAAGGGACCATTTCCATCTTTAACGGCCACGTCAAAGTGGGCTGGAAAATAGACTGGGCATTGCGCTGGTACGCGTATGACATTGGATATGAGATGTATGGAAAAGATCTGATCGAATCTGCAAAGCTTTCCGGCAAAATTGTCCGGTTAATGGGCAAGCAGCCTCCCCTCGGGTTGTTCTATGAACTCTTTTTAGACGAAAAAGGTCGGAAGATTTCAAAAAGCGTCGGTAAAGGGTTAACCATAGAATCTTGGATGAGTTACGCGCCGTTAGAGTCTTTGTTGTACTATATCTTTCAGAACCCAAAGCAAGCGAAACGGCTCTTTTGGGGGATTGTACCCAAGTCGGTGGATGAATACCTTACGGGTTTAAATAATTATGAACAACTGGATGCCGAGAAGCAGCCGGATTCGACGATTTGGCACCTTTTCAATCAGGGTGCAGCGGTTCCTGATTATAGGACATCCATCAATTTTTCATTGATCAACAACCTCATTTCAGCGGTGGGTGCGGACGATATCGACTTAATATTAGACTATCTCAAACGCTATGATCCTTCGATGGATGAGTTCAGTGGGGTCATCGAAGATCTGGTAAAGAAGGCCATGAACTATTACCGGGATTTTATCTTGCCGAACAAGCAGTATCGCACCCCCACCGAAAAAGAAAAAGAGATGTTAAAGCGTCTTCGGGATGAACTCGAAAATTATGATGGCAATGATGAGAACGAAATTCAATCCATCCCGTTTTCGGTGGCTCGATTGTGTGATGAATCGCCGAAAAACTTTTTTAAAACCTTTTATGAAGTGGTCTTTGGTCAAGAACGTGGACCTCGATTTGGAACCTTTGTTCAACTGGTGGGCAAGGAAAAAGCACTTTCATTGCTGGATACGGCCGCCGAGACCTGATTCTGACATCCACGGCCCCAGCTGTTCCCAAGGGGCCCGGAATATTGGGGCTCGGTTTTCCGGCAATCATTCAACCATGCCCCATCATTCATTAGGGCCCATTAAATTCGACCTATTTAACTTTGCAACCAATTGACATCATAAAATTAATAGGCCATTCCGGTCGTAATGGGGTCGCCGGTTATAGCCGGATCAGCGGTGCCGAACATTCCAAAAAAATCGGTCTGTCCGGCCGTCTTTTTTTATTGGACGCTGACTTTTTAGTCAACCGCGCCCCCTTCTTCCCTTGACAACCCCATTGTATTGGCTTAAAAAACCTTGTCATTTTGTAAACAAAGCGCTGATCCATCATGATGAATAAAAATCGTTTGTCCGATACGTGTTTTGCCGTTATTGCCGGCGTTGTCATCTGCACGGTTCTGGTGATGATGCCCTTTAAATCCTGGGGGTTGGATCAATTTGAGCAAAAACTAAAATTCGTTGAACCCCAAGATTTAGACACGTCTGTTGTCCATCTGTATTTTTCCGACAAAAAAAATTCGTTTCTCATTGCAGAAGCGTGGAGCCTGGGTCATTCTGACAATCCGGCAGAATTTGGCAAAATCATCGTCGACGCCCTGGCAAACGGTCCCCGCACAGGACTTATGCGGACGCTTCCCGAAGGGACGACCCTTAATGCATGCTATGTTACCCGGGATGGAACTGCCTATGTCGATCTGTCGGACAAAATAAGCCAGTCTCAGCCCGGCGGAGTTAAATCGGAACTTTTTATTATTTATTCAATCGTAAATTCATTGATATTGAATATTCCTGAAATCGACCGTGTGAAGATCCTCATCGGCGGACGTGACACCATGACCCTGGCCGGCCATATCGATCTTCGCTTTCCCTTTAAAGCCAACATGCTTCTGATACGATGAAAAAAAAGAACCGCATAAAAAATATAAGGAATATCGGCATTATCGCCCATATTGACGCCGGCAAGACCACCGTAACAGAGCGTATACTTTACTATACGGGACGCTCCCACAAAATCGGCGAAGTTCATGACGGTGAAGCGGTGATGGACTGGATGCCCGATGAACAGGAAAGGGGCATTACCATTACCTCTGCTGTTACAACCTGCCACTGGAAGGAAAGCGTGGTCCAGCTCATCGATACACCGGGACATGTCGATTTTACCATCGAAGTTGAACGTTCCTTAAGAGTCCTCGACGGTGCCATCGGCGTCTTCTGCGCCGTTGGCGGCGTGGAGCCCCAGTCTGAAACCGTATGGCGACAGGCGGACAAATATCGGGTTCCAAAAATGGCCTTTGTCAATAAGCTCGACCGGGTGGGAGCCGATTTCTTCGGCACCATCGAAATGATGAAAGAGAGACTGCATGCGAATCCGCTGATTTTACAACTCCCGGTGGGCGCAGAAGACGATTTTACCGGCATCATCGATCTCATCAATATGAAACAGATTATCTGGGAAGACGAGACCCTGGGCGCTACGTATACTGCGGAAGAAATTCCTCCGAGCTTGCTCGATTCCGCAACGGAATATCATGAAAAACTCATTGAAACCGTCGCTGAAGTCGATGACGATATCATGGAAGATTATTTGTCGGAGACCCCGATTCCTCCGGAGAATCTTATGGCTGCCATACGAAGGGCGACCATAGATTTGAAGCTGGTTCCGGTTCTTTGCGGCAGTGCCCTGAGAAACAAGGGGATACAACCCCTCCTTGACGCCATTGAGTTGTTTCTTCCGAGTCCTTTAGACATCCCCCCCATCAAAGGTGTACACCCGGAAACCGGAGAGCCGATTGTATGTCACCCCAAAGACACGGATCCCCTTGCAGCGCTCATATTCAAAGTCGCCATGGTAGAAGGCCGTAAACTTTCCTATGTAAGAATTTACAGCGGGACCATGCACGCCAAATTCGATGCGTATAACCCGGCCCGGAAAATAAATGAAAAACTTTCTCGAATATTGAAGATGCATGCCAACAAGAGGGAGCGGATCGATACTGCCGGTGCCGGAAGTATTGTCGGGGTTGTCGGATTGAAGGACTCGACCACCGGCGAAACACTCTGCTCTGTGGATCATCCTGTTTTGCTGGAAAAAATGGAGTTCTACGAGCCGGTCATCTCCGTGGCTGTGGAGCCCAAGACCCACGCGGATCAGGAAAAATTCGATCAAGTCCTGGAAAAATTCATGGCTGAAGACCCGACACTCAAGCTAAAAAAGGATGAAGATACCGGACAGACCATTTTGTCCGGCATGGGAGAACTTCATCTCGAAGTTATCATCAGTCGCATGCAGCGTGAATTTAAAACCAATGTAAACGTTGGAAAACCCCAGGTTGTATACAGGGAAACCATTGAAAAAAAAGGGCAGGCATCTGCTGTATTCGACAAGGAAGTTGCGGGACAACGACACTTTGCCGAAGTAACCTTGAAACTGATACCGTTGGAGCGAGGTGTTGAAAAAAGGTTCCGGTCGGAAGTGGACAATGAAACCATACCGGATAGTTTTATTCCCGCTATCAAAGAAGGGGTGATGGAATCTTTGGAAAGCGGTCCGCTGATGGGCTATCCGGTTGTGGATGTCGAAGCGGTTCTCATGGGCGGGGCGTATAAAGAATCCCTGAGCACGGAATTGGCGTATAAAGTCAGTGCATCCATGGCGTGCAAAACAGCCCTTGAAAACGGTGAACCCTTTCTCCTTGATCCGATTATGACTGTGGAAATTTTTATTTCAGAAGCACTTGTGGGCGATGTTATCGGGGACCTTAATTCCCGCGGTGGAAAAATTGAATCCATTGAACACAAAATGGGGGCAAATGTTATCAAAGCCATCGTTCCCCTGTCACGCATGTTCGGATACTCGACCTCATTACGATCGGCAACCCAAGGCAGAGGGACATTTACCATGCATTTCTCTCATTTTGACCGGTCTTGACGGCAACCAATTTTAAAACCCCCTATTGCCCAGCTTTCGCTTTTTCTATCTGCTTTTTTTTGACGTCTTTCAACATCTTTTCAATAACGTCCCTTTTGTTTGGATCCTCCATAAGCTCCAACGCCTTTTTCAGATGAAAAGCGGCATTTTTTAACTCCCCTTTTTTATCGTAATAAATCCCCAAATTATAATGGGCATCATCAAGTTTTCCGAGCTTCCCATAGGTTTCACCCAGGAAATAAAAGACACGCGGGAAGTTGTATTTTTTTGCGATCAACGCTTCAAACGTGGCGGCTGCATCCACAAGCTGTCCGAGCTCTGCCTGGGTCCGTCCGAGATAAAAGAGAATTTCCGGATCAATGGAAGTAATGCTGGCAGCGCCTTCGAGAATGCGGACTGCTTGCTCATATTGACCGTCGTTGAAATAGATGATGCCGAGATCTTTCAAGATATAAGGATCGAATGCTCTTTTGCCCAATGCGGCTCTAAGCTCCTCAACGGCACCTTTGTGATCGCCCTCCCTTTCCAGAACCAGGCCGTATCCGTAATGTGTCAACGGGTCGTCAGGGTTCTCTTCCACCGCCGATTTGAACTGTGTGAGTGCGGTGCTTTTATCCCCGTAAACAGCAACAAGGCGTGTGTGAGCTCTTTCAAAATTATAAGGATCCATCGGTGTTGCCGTCATTTTATTTTTCTCGAGCCAGGTGTCGATATAGGCCATCCGCTCTTCTGCACCGGGATGTGTCTGTAAATACGTTGGAATCTGCTTTGAATCGAACCACCGTTTGCTCCGGATTTTTTTGAGTACCTCCAGGAGTCCTTTGCCGTTATATCCCGCTTTTCTTTCCATGTGGAGGCCGATCTGGTCCGCCTGCCTTTCGTCTTCACGGCTGTTTGCCAAAGCCATGGATTGACCGGCAGCCATAGATCCCATGGTGACGGCATTGGCTGCTGCTGCTCCCCCGGCGGCGCCCAGGAGCACACCGGCCACCATCCCGGCCAATGTGGCCATGCTTATTTTTCGCGCGCTTTCTATTTTCTGGGAAATATGACGGCACACCACATGGGCGATTTCATGGGACATGATACCTGCCAGTTCTTCTTCACTCTCCATGGCTTCAAAAAGTCCGCTGTTTATAAAAATATGGCCTCCCGGGATGGCAAATGCATTATAAACATCTTCTTTTATGACATAAAAATGATAGGAAAACGGTTGGGGAGGAAGCACCGAGAGTATTTTGTTGCCGACGTCGTTGACATAGTTGGCGATAAGCGGGTCATCGATAATCTCGAAGTGAGCTAAAACGACTTTTAAAAATTCCCGTGACAGCTCATCTTCTTCTTGCAGGGTAATGCCGAAAGCGCTTTGAGACGGAAGGGCGCCCCCCATGATCATGAGCGCAGCCCATAGCAAGGTCATTTTTTTGAAAAATTTCATAGTTGCCTCGGCAGAAGAGACTCCTGTTCATCGATTCTTGAATTCAACCAAAAAACAAAACCAAAGGGTTTATTTTTTATACACTATTATTGAATATTCAATGGTTAATAGTCAATTCATATCTGTATATGTCTTTTCAAACACCATATTTTATGATAGAGTTTCGCCAACATGACAGATATCATATGCATAGCCAATCAAAAAGGCGGCGTGGGCAAAACGACCACCGCCATAAATTTGTCCGCCGCCTTTGCAGTGTCCGAAAAAAAAACGCTCCTTGTGGATTGCGATCCCCAGGGAAATGCAACCACCGGACTCGGCATCGACAAAAATCGTATTGACAGCTCATTATACCACGGAATGATTGGAGAAGTCGATGCGAACAATCTCATTTTGGACAGCGAAATCGATACGCTGAAAATCATTCCGTCACGGGTGGAGCTCATCGGTTTTGAAGTGGAAATGATGTCAAATCCCAACCGTGAAACGGTGTTAAAAGACCTTTTATTCCGGGTTAAACATTTATTTGACTACATTATCATCGACTGCCCCCCGTCTTTGAGCCTTCTGACCATCAATGCACTGACGGCGGCGGATTCCATACTGATTCCCCTTCAGTGTGAATTTTATGCACTGGAGGGTCTGGGGCAGCTTTTACAAACCATAAAACGTATCAAGCATAATTTGAATCCAAAACTTAAAATCGCAGGAATTCTCCTGACCATGTTTGATAAACGAACAAACTTATCCCACCAGGTGGCTGAAGATGCTCAAAAATACTTCAAGTACCTGGTATTCAAGACCATGATTCCCAGAAATGTCCGCTTGGGCGAAGCGCCGAGTTACGGAAAACCTATTTTGTTATATGATGCAACGTCTGCAGGGGCACAAAGTTACTTCAGCCTGGCCAAGGAGATACTGAGCAATTCCGGGAATGTATCAAATCCGATTCAACGTCCCAAGATGCACTCAAAGCTGGGCAACTAACTTAATCGAATTAAAATGAAAAAAGAAAAGAAAGAAAGAAACGCGGGGTTGACCTCAAAAAAACCCAAAAAAATGGCCCTTGGGAGAGGTCTCGATGCCTTGCTGCCCGATATCAAACCCATGGAAGACTTTTCAGAAGGATATTTTGAGTGTGATATCGAGCAGATCCATCCAAATCGTTACCAGCCCCGCCTTCGGTTTCCAAACGATGAACTTGAGGAAATGTCCCTTTCCATTAAACAGCAAGGAATCATACAACCCCTTCTGGTGAGAAAGGATGATCATGGATACGAACTCGTAACCGGCGAAAGACGCTTGCGTGCCGCAAAAAAGGCCGGCCTGAAACAGGTGCCGGTTTTGATCAAAAACCTCACCGATACAGATCTTCTGGAAATGTCCATTGTGGAAAATGTACAACGAGAAGATCTAACCCCCAT
>JAHECI010000366.1 GCA_024641825.1 Desulfobacterales bacterium
TGTAAAACCGGTCAAGCCCTTGGCGACCCATCGCCCCACGATCAAAACCGCAATGGCGGCAACGACTTTAAGGCCGTAAATCGTCAGCAACTCCCAAATTTTTGCAACGATATTTTCCACCCTTGAACTCCTCTTTGAATCATTGTTTGAACCCCGACCATATCTCAAACAAAGGGCTGAAAGGTCAGCGAACCGATGTTAAAAACGATAAAAATCCTTCTTGGAAAAAATGCCATCAAGATTTTTGAGCTCTTTTAATTCCAATAAAATTTTGAGCCCTAATTTGAATTTTATTAATCACTGAATAAGCTTTTTAAGTTTATGCAGGAATGGGAAACAAAAGCTATCAAAGCAATAACTATGCCAATGGTGGTGAATGTCGTACCGTTTACAGGGGAATGAAATTAGAAATTATTCTATAACACATTCACAACTAAATGCAACCGTGCTGAAGTATTTTTCCTTTTTTTTGCAGTAACGGTTCACCCCACATCTCCCATTGGCATCCATGGATTTTTTGGTATGTGTTCAGGGGATGCGCTTCCCCGGGTAACGATACCTGGCCGTTCGTGCCTCCCATGGCAGGCGGGTTGACGGAGTGGCTTGGTCATTTAAAAGACTTGGCTGTGGGGGAAACCGCGGCGCTCCCATGCTTTTTGCCAAAGAACGCGGAGGGGGCAGGAATGCCCCCCCGCTGCGAAGTCTTTTAAATTACCCGGCACGGTGACACCGGAGTGAAACGGGGAACCGCACTCTCTGAACACCTATGATTTTTTATCTAAAACGGGGCACAATCTTGTCTCATGAGACAATTGTGTTTCAAATTAAATTTGGAACAACACCGTTTCCCCCCAATTGCACAAAGGTTAGGGGATTTTCCGGTAAAATCAGCGGTGTTTGCCCTGGTTTTGGGGTTTAAATTCCTGGACAGCATCCCCGGTATCTTGATTCCCGAAATTCGTATAGCCAACGGTTGACAACGCGCTATTATGTAATTAAAAATTGTATATGGATAGAAGCCATTTCAAAACCTTTGGGGGGAGTTGTCGAAAAGCCCTTATGGATGGCGCGGGGATATTTTGCAGCTGTTTGAGGGCGACCGGCAGAGCTCTACGAATTTTGTGCCGCGCCCTTTACCTTTTACCAGGCCCGAGGGCTCAAACCAACGAATATCAGATTTTGAAATAGCGTCTAACCATTTGAAATAAAATGTTCTATCCCTACTTTGTTTGGCCGCTCACCGAAGAGAGAGGATAAAGTCATGGATAGCAATACGTTTTATAAAAAAATACGGCACCTTTTATCCGTTGCCGATGTTACAATCAACGGGGACCGTCCATGGGACATACAGGTTCACAATGAAAAACTATACCCGAGAATTCTGGCTGAAAGCTCCCTGGGGTTGGGCGAAGCATACGTGGACGGTTGGTGGGACTGTGAAAATCTTGATGGGTTGGTTTATAGAGTCCTAAAGGCGAATCTCGACGATAGGGTCAATGCCTGGAAGGATCTATTCTCGTTTTTAAAGGCCAGGCTTTTCAATTTGCAAAAAACGTCCCGGGCGTTTCAAATCGGCCGGCATCATTACGATATCGGCAATGAGCTCTACCAACACATGCTCGACAGGCTTTGGATCTACAGTTGTGGTTATTGGAAGAATGCTTCCACCCTGGATGAAGCCCAAGAAGCAAAGCTGGACCTGATCTGCCGAAAGTTACAGCTTCAACCGGGAATGCGCGTTCTCGATATTGGCTGCGGTTGGGGAGGAACTGCCAAATTCATCGCTGAACAGTATCACGCCGAAGTTGTGGGTATCACCGTTTCCGAAAAACAAGCTGGTTTTGCAAAAGAATTCTGCCATGGCCTCCCCGTCGAGATCCGTATGGAGGATTATCGAAGCCTGAAAGGTGTTTTTGATCGGATTGTTTCCATCGGTATGATCGAGCATGTGGGTTACAAAAACTACAAAACATTTATGCGGGTGGTCCATGGATGTCTCAAGGAAGATGGTCTCTTCCTCCTGCAAACCATCGGTAGTAACCAGTGTAAAAAAAATTGCGATCTTTGGGTGGAGCGGTATATATTTCCCAATTCCATGTTGCCGTCGCCCAAACAGCTCACCGTTGCAATGGAAAACCTATTCATCCTTGAAGACTGGCATAACTTCGGCACCGATTATGATAAAACCTTGATGCACTGGTTTCAAAATTTCCAAAACAACTGGTATATTCTCAAAGATAAATACAATGATCGTTTCTATCGGATGTGGAAATTTTATCTGTTGTCCTTTGCCGGCGCTTTCCGCGCCAGGAGAAACCAGCTGTGGCAGATCGTCCTCTCTCCCAAAGGCGCACCCAATGGATACTGTGCACCGCGCTAATCCGAATATTAAAAGTAGGTGCTCGCAGCAATTCGGGTCAGAACTCAACCACACAACGCACGGCGGATATGAATCCAGACGGACTGTCTCCCTGCTTCATCTTGTTCTCCTGATATTGCAGATCGAAGGTAAGCGCAACGTATTGGTTGAGTAAAAATCGGACATATGTTTCGAAAACATGGGCATTAACCAGGTCTTGATTGCCGCCGTCCACGTATGCGTACCCGATACCGATATTGTCTTGTTCTCGTCTCCACAGTCTTCCGTTGATGTCAAGTCCGCCGGAATACAGATCCTTCACCGGTATGGCAGCATCGTCATCTTGCCAGCCGAACCGAATCCAGGCACCCAGGATCTTTCCCAATTGTTGATCGAAGGACAATATTACGCACTGCCTGGATTCCAGATTGTCCCCCGTAATATTGTTGAAGTCTTTGCTGGTCCATTGAACATTAACACGATAATGTCCCTCTCCCAGTTTGGTTTCTAGGATATAACCCAGGTTGGCGCCATAAAATTGGTAACTCCTTCCATCGTCATTTTCATCCACACCCATGGCAACGCCTTTGAGGGTAAATTGGCCGAATTCCCACTCCACGGCACCCCCCACGTCATAGGAAGGGACAAAACCATTGGGGGCATTTGCCAGCACCTGGTTCATAAACTGGACGAATCCATCATTGGCATAGGCATTTTCGTCCAGATACTCTGTTCCATCGATGAGTCCTCCGGTAATTCCCAATGTGCCGGCTTTATTGAAGGTAAAGGTATGTTTGTACCAGGCCGCAAGAAGATAATCCCGATTCCCCCCATTGATATTTTTTACATCATCCTCCAGGTCTACCGCCCACGGTGCAAAAATAAAGGGAGATACCGCTGCATCGTTTAAGGCGTTGCCGGCCGCAAATCCAAACTTGGTGAATATTTCATCGGCATCGGTCAGGGCAAAACCGATTTCGGGCTGAAAGACAAAGGCGCCTCGCCCGGTATCATCAAATCCAGGGGCGTCATCCACACTTTGGTATTGGTAGGCGCCCGCAGCCACGCCCCCTAAAGATATTTTGTCGAAGACCTCAGGGCTTGACGGCTCATGATCCCTC
>JAHECI010000367.1 GCA_024641825.1 Desulfobacterales bacterium
TTCTGAAAATTTGAAAAAAGGGGTCATTTGTGAAGATGAACCCCTTTTTTATGCAGAACTAACTCCAACGATAGGGTTTTCCTTATGGGGGATCGTCCATGAAACACTATCCGGTCACTGCCGCCGTGCGTGCATTGCGGGCCGGCAAGATCGATTTCATCCCGCATCGTTATCCCTATGAGGAACATGGTGGGACGAACCAAGCTGCCTCAGCGCTCAATGTAACGGAATATGAAGTGATAAAAACACTGGTGATGGAAATCGATTCCCGCCGGCCATTGCTGGTTCTCATGCACGGTGATCGTGAGGTTTCAACCCAACGCCTGGCCCGGGAACTCGATGTAAAACGTGTAGCTCCCTGCGATTCAACTTCGGCACAAAAATATACCGGGTACAAGGTCGGCGGGATTAGCCCTTTTGGAACCCGAAAACCCCTGCCGGTGTACGTGGAATCGTCCATTCTCATGCTCGATAGAATGTTCATCAACGGCGGCAAACGCGGTTTTATGGTCGAAATCAACCCGCGTGTTCTCCAAAATGTCCTGCCTTTTCAAGAAGTCAACGTCGCCGCATGACCCGAAAGCCGGCGCTACTGCCCTCCGTAAAGAATGGCGTTGCAGCGTAATGGATTGAAGAATACCCTCCCGTCCCGTTCGGGGTTTGGTTTTGCTCGGATACACCGCAGGAATGTGTTCGGTGATGAGGGATTGGTTAGAATAGGGCGTTTTTAAAGGGTCTCTAATCGTGTTCGTGGTTATATGCTCCATGGGGATGTGCATGGACATGCTGGTGAACGTGGACCTCTTTGTCGAAAAGGATCTTGCCGTTGTTCATGGAATAAATAGAATCTGCAATTTCGTCCAAAAAGTCGATTTCATGGGATATGATAATATAGGATAGATCGAGATCGGCCAGTACGTCTTTGAGGGTTGCCTTTGTCCGGTCGTCAAGACCGCTGGTCGGTTCATCAAAAAGAAGCACCTCGGGTTCCATGGCAAGGACTGTGGCAAGGGAAACCAGTTTTTTTTCTCCCCCGGACAGTTTGTAGGTGATCCTGTCTTCAAAACCGGTAAGCCCTAAAAAGTTTAAGGTGTTGCGGGCAATCTCCACGGCTTCATCCCGGGACTTTCCCATATTCAAAGGGCCGAAAGCGACATCTTCCAGGACGGTCGGTGAGAATAGCTGATCATCCGCATCCTGAAAAAGCAGGCCGATCTTCTGGCGGACCCCCATAAAATCTTTTTCCGTTTTTACGGGGCGATTGAATATCTCAATGGATCCGAAAGACGGTTTTAGCAGGCCCATGATAATATGGAATAAGGTGGTTTTCCCGCTGCCGTTGGGGCCCATCAACCCGATCCGGTTTCCTCTGTAAAACTTCAAATCGAGCCTGTCGAGAACCTTCGGGCTCCCCGGATAGTTAAAACAAATATCTCGAAGATGAATAATCAAATCGTTTTTTTCCATTCCAGAACTCCCAAGAGAATGATCAGCGTCAGCATAAAAACTAGGGAAACGATATCACCCTTTTTAAAGGAGAACTTACTTAAACTGTAAAGATTCCCCTTAAAACCGCGGCACAGCATGGCGTTGTGGACCCGCTGGCCCCGGTCGAAACTCCTGACCAGAAGCATCCCCACCATATAGGCAAAAGACTGGTAGGTATGCAAATCGGTTTTGGGTGTAAAGCCTCGGATCTTCATTGAATTTTTCAACCGGAAATACTCTCTGTATATGACATGAATATAGCGGTAGGTAAAGAAAAACAGATGGATGATTTTTCGGGGGATTCCCAGGCTATGCATGGCATGGCCCATGGTAAAGATGGGCGTGGATGCCACCAGCGCGATGAGCATGAGCATCATGGCATTCGATTTAAGGGTGATCCGGGTCGCATAGAAGAGCCCTTCCCGGGTAACGGCCAGGGGCCCGACATACAAAAGCGGCTCTCCTCCAAAGGTAAAAGGGAGAAAAAGCCAGAGGAAAAGAATCAGCATGTTCACGGGAATCAGTCTTCTGAGAAGTTCCTTTACCGGAACTTTGGCCGCCAGCACCATCAGCAAACCGAGAACCAACGCATATAAAAGAACCTGAAGCCGGTTGGCGGCAGCAACGAGTATGGAAAAAAGAAACACGACAACGATCTTCCCCCGAGGATCGAGCCGCCGGATAAAAGAATCTCCGTTTGCAAGTTCTTGGATCATCAGTTTTTTCTTTTACGATTTGCAAAATAAAGGGCAACGCCCACCAGTCCGAAAATATATCCGATTCCACCCATAATCTCTGTGATTCCGGGACCGCGTTGTGTAGAATCTGCCAGAATGTCGGTTATGGGCGCCAGTTTTTTATCCAGGGCGGCATCGATGATTGCTTCGATTTCCTTTTTCCCCAAAGCAACGGTTGAAGATCCGGGAACCTGTTCGTGGGGCTGCAGATCCACCGAATCCGGAGAAGTTTTAAGGGAATCCTGGAAAGCGTCCGTCTTGGCGGCATTCTCCGGTTCAGTCCTGCCAAGTTCCTCCACCGGTATTTTCCAAACAGCCATATGGGCCATGGAGGCTTTCAGTACAATTTTTAAAGATGTTTTTTGGGGTATTTTAAAGGAGAACATCCCGTTTTTATCGGTTTTTCCGTCAAGAAGCAAAACATCTTTGGGATCATAGACCAGTACCGGTGCATCTTTTACCCGCTTGCCCCCGCTGAATTTGCTCTGGGTGTGAACCGTATCTCCGTCTACCCAGGCAAAAATAGTGACCTTGTGGGCAGATACCGAAGCGGGTAAAAACAAAAGCCACAACATAATGAAAATAAAACAAAAAATTTTATAATTTAATCCAAAAGCGATGGCATTGTGTGATTTTTTACGAAACATGGTCTCCCTCCAGAATTTCAGGTCTTACCTTTTTTAGAAACAGGACGCAGGCAGCCGTCAAAATACCCTCGATAAACATTACCGGGAGATGTGCTGCAACAATCAGTTTTGCGGCGGGTAAAAACGCTTCGCCGGTGAGATACAAGGAAAATCCCACCATAATCCCGGACATCAACACCGAGCAGAAGCCGGCTCCAAAGGCCGAAGAGATGATCACAGAGCGACCGGTGCCGGGTTTCAGGCCATTTCCGAACACATAGTGGCAGACAACGGCGGGAAACGCCATGGTCAGTGTGTTCACGCCGAGGGTTGTTAACCCGCCAAACTGGAAAAGGAGTGCCTGGAGTGCAAGACCGACGAGTATGGCGGGGAAGGCTTTCCACCCTAAAATCAAGCCCACCAGACCGTTGAGAATGAGATGTACGGAGACAGGGCCTGCGGGAACGTGGATCAACGTGGCGACAAAAAAAGCCGCCGACAAAATGCCCATGGTGGGAATCTCTTTATGATCCAGGTTTTTCATGCCCACAGCAACCCCTGCCGCAGTAAGGGCCGCCCCGCCCATGAGAACAGCGGGTGATAATATGCCTTCGGATATATGCATA
>JAHECI010000368.1 GCA_024641825.1 Desulfobacterales bacterium
ATGACTTAGCAGTGGGGGAGACCGCGGCTCCCGCATGCTTTTTGCGGGAGAACGCGGAGGGGGCAGGAATGCCCCCGCTGCTAAGTCATTGAAATGACCAGACACGAAGACGCCGGAGTGAAGCGGGGGAGCGCACCCCCTGAACATGTACCTTTTTAGTATTATAGCGGCATATTTTTTACAAGCCAAATACAATATCGGTCTTTTTCTTTGGAATTGTTTTGCCCACCCTTATCCAAAAACGATTCGTGAAGGTTTTAGGTTGAACTTAAACGAGCAGTCTGTTAATTATATAGTTTTCGGAAAAAATCCCTATTTCAGTCGCAAGCTTTATGCCTTTTCTAATAAAACGAAAAAAAACACGCCGGATCAAGATCGGAAATGTAACGGTGGGGGGAACGGCCCCGGTTGTGGTGCAGTCCATGACCAATACATTTACCCAGGACATTCCGAAAACGGTTTCACAAATCCATGGCCTGGAAAAGGCCGGGTGTGAAATTGTCAGAGTTGCCGTACCCGACCTTGAGGCTGCCAAAGCGATTTCTTCGATCAAACAAAGGATTTCCATACCGATCATTGCGGACATACATTTTGATTACCGCTTGGCCATAGCTTCGATTCAATCAGGGGCCGACGGATTGCGGATAAACCCCGGAAATATCGGCAGTAAAAAAAAGGTCAAAGCCATCGTCGATTGCGCAGCGGACTTCGACATCCCCATCCGGATCGGAGTTAATTCAGGATCCCTTGAAAAAGACATCCTGAAGAAATATAATGGGGTCACCGCTGAAGCCATGACTGAAAGTGCCATGCGGCACATTGATTTATTAAAGTCCTTCGATTTTCAGAATATAAAAATTTCCATCAAAGCTTCGGATGTTCATCGCACCTTAGCGGCATACAGGCTCATTTCGTCAAAGACCGATCTGCCGCTTCACGTGGGTGTAACAGAGGCGGGGGGACTCTATTCTGGAATCGTCAAGTCGTCTCTGGGGATCGGGATGCTCCTGGCGGAAGGAATCGGCGATACCCTCCGTGTTTCTTTGACCCGGGACCCGGTGGAAGAGGTCAGGGTCGGCTTTGAGATTCTCAAAGCACTCGACATCCGGCGCTACGGACCTGACATTATCTCCTGCCCCACGTGCGGCCGCTGTAAAATTGACCTGTTCCACATCGCAGAACGTGTGGAAAAGGCCTTGTTGTTAAAGCCCTTGCCCATTAAAGTGGCCATCATGGGCTGCGTGGTGAACGGTCCTGGAGAGGCCAAAGAGGCGGACATCGGTATTGCCGGCGGTGATGGGACCGGAATTCTGTTCAAAAAAGGAAAGGTCATCAAAAAATTTCCCGAAGACCAACTTGTGGATGTTTTACTGGCTGAAGTCGATAAACTTGAACAGACATCATCCTGAGGATAACGTCACTTGAAGGTTCGAGATTTTTGAGCATTCGAGTTTCGAATTTAATTAACAAGGAATTATTAATGGGAAAACAAATCAAAACTGCAATTACACCCACACGAACTGAAGATTATCCGGAATGGTATCAGCAGGTGATCAAAGCATCGGAAATGGCTGAACGTTCACCGGTGAGAGGATGTATGGTGATAAAACCCTGGGGATATACCCTCTGGGAAAATATCATGGGCGCACTCGATGGCATGTTCAAGGCAACCGGAGTAAAAAATGCATATTTTCCGCTTTTTATACCCCTTTCCTTTCTAGAAAAAGAAGCCGAGCATGTGGAAGGCTTTGCAAAAGAATGTGCCGTTGTGACCCACCACAGACTTGAAAAAGGCGCCTTCGGCAAACTTGTACCCGCAGGCCCGCTGAATGAACCGCTGATTGTCCGACCGACGTCTGAAACCATCATCGGAGAATCATTTTCCAGGTGGGTGGGGAGCTATCGGGATCTCCCCATTCTGATCAACCAGTGGGCCAATGTTGTCCGATGGGAAATGCGAACCCGTCTTTTCCTGCGGACCAGCGAATTCCTGTGGCAGGAGGGCCACACGGTCCACGCCACACCCGAAGAAGCCAGAGAACGGACGCAAATGATGCTCGATGTTTATGCAAGACTTGCCGAAGAATTTCTGGCCATGCCGGTGATCAAAGGGAGAAAAACAGCTTCCGAAAGATTTCCCGGTGCGGTTGACACCTTGTGCATCGAAGCCATGATGCAGGACAAAAAAGGTCTGCAGGCGGGCACCTCACATTTTTTGGGACAAAATTTTGCCAGGGCTTCGGAAATAAAGTATCAGACCGCCGAAGAAACGGAAGAATACGCCTGGACAACTTCGTGGGGGGCATCCACGCGACTGATCGGGGGGGTCATCATGTCCCATGGCGACGATGACGGCATCATTCTTCCGCCCAAAGTCGCCCCCGCACACGTGGTTTTGATGCCCATTGTCCGAAAACCCGAGGACCGGATTAAGGTGATGGCCTATGTGGAACGTCTGGAAAAAGAGCTGAAGGATACATTTTATCATCATCGCCGTGTGGTTGTGGAAGTCGATGAACGGGACATCGGCGGTGCCAGGGGATGGGAATGGATTAAAAAAGGGATTCCGCTCCGGGTGGAAATCGGCCCCAGAGATATGGCCGAAAATTCCGTGTATGTGGGTCGTAGAGACAAGGGACATAAAGACAAGGTATCTCTTAAACGGGATCATTTTGTTGGGGATATCGTCAATATCCTCGACGAAATACAGGACACGCTTTTTGAACGCGCCCAATCGTTTCGGAAAGCCAACACCATTGCCATCGATGACAAAAAAGAATTTTATGAATTTTTCACCCCCGACGACCTGGAAAAGCCTGAAATTCACGGTGGATTTGCCATGTCCCACTGGTGCGGGAAGGATCAATGCGAATCGAAAATAAAAGAAGACCTGAGTGTTACCATCCGATGCATTCCCCTGGACAACCCGTCTGAAAACGGCAAATGTATCTGCTGTGACAGTCCCAGCGCTGAACGGGTGGTCTTTGCAAAGGCGTATTAAATAAAGGTCTTGGAATTTCCACAACACACTGAATCCATGAACTTTCAAGTTGCAACAGATTGGTGACGCCAAGATGGAATGTTGGAGTGATGGAATATTGGAACAATGGGGCTAAAAACAAAATTAACATTTTTAAATATCCAAAATTCCTTTAATCCCATCATTCCACCACGCTATTATTCCAGCAGTTCAATTGCGAAGGGAGTTGGAGTTTAGTTCTACCATGATCCGTATCAACGACATCATCGATAAAGTTACCGCGTATAACCCGGACGGCGATCTTGACATCATCGAACGTGCCTATATTTTCTCGGCCAAAGTCCACGATGGTCAGGTTCGCCTCTCCGGCGAGCCCTATCTGTACCACCCCCTGGCGGTGGCCGGCATTCTGGCAGACATGAACCTCGACCTTGTCAGCGTTGCGTCGGGACTGTTGCACGATGTGGTGGAAGATACCCACGCCACCCTGGAGGA
>JAHECI010000062.1:0-2421 GCA_024641825.1 Desulfobacterales bacterium
CCGAATCCATATCCTAAGTGCTCTAATTCATAAATACGATGACGTATTTTTATCTGGGCACTATCCCGTATAAACTGAAGTCCAAAAGTTTGAAGTTTGAAGTGCCTAAAGTGAGCTAAAGTTGAGGAACGCGCTTTCAGCGCGATCAATTAAATTAAAAATGATAGAATACCTTAAACTTTAGGCATTTTAGTTCACTTTAGGCACTTTTAACTTTTGCATAAACAGAATGAATAAACCAAATTATAAATACGTGACCGTATTTACGAATACATGTACTAAGGCATTATCAACTAAAAAGGTGGAAATATATCGAAGTTCATAACCCCCTAAAAGACCCTTCACACCATGCAGATTAGAAAAGCCAATTCCGGGGAAATTCCCGTCTTGTCAGATCTCATTCGAGATGCCTTCCGGAACGTCGCAGAGGCCTTCGGTCTCACCCGGGAAAACTGCCCGAAACACCCGTCAAACTGTACCGATGAATGGATTGAAAACGATCTGAACAGGGGGGTGATTTATTATCTCCTGGAGAAGGACGGCATATCCGCGGGTTGTGTCGCCCTTGAAAAAGCGGATCCGGATCTTTGCTATCTCGAACGGCTTGCCGTGTTGCCGGAGTGCCGACGATACGGTTACGGCAAAGCACTGGTCCATCATGTTTTTGCCCAGGCAAGGGGTTTGGGGGCAAAGAAAATAAGCATTGGAATTATTGCCGACGATACAAATTTGAAGCGATGGTACAAAAAGTTGGGATTTGTTGAACGAGAGACCCGGGCATTCGAACAGCTGCCGTTTCTCGTCACCTTCATGTCGTATGAAATCGGACCATGCCCTTTGTCATGATAAGTCCGTGTTCAGAGGGGGTGCTCCCCCTTAAAACAGGTGGCTTGATTACCTCATTTTATGGCTGAGCAGAAATGGGTTATAAATAATTCCCGTGTCTGACAATCTCCCCTTCGATCAGGTAAATGACCTCTTCGGCGATGTTGGTGGCATGATCGGCGATACGTTCAAGATGCCGGGAAATGAGGTAGAGGTTGATGAGGTATGTCATTTCTTCGGGATGTTCCCCCATGGCCGCTTTGATCTGTGAATAGGCCTTGCTCTGGATATCATCGACTTCATCATCGAGTGTCAGAACTCTAAACGCCGTATCGATATCCAGATTGACCAGAGCATCCAGGCTCTGTTTCAACATGGCGGCCGCTATTTCAGCCATCTCGGCATAGTCAAAGTGGAAACTATACGTTGAACGTTTTGCGATACTCTGGATACGCTCGGCAATATTGACCGCTTCATCCCCGATTCTCTCCAAATCGTTGTTGATTTTGATCACGGTGACAATAAGCCGTAGGTCGACGGCCACCGGCTGGTACAGGGCCAGAATTTTTAGACATTCTTCTTCCACTTCGACTTCGGTTTCATCGATTTCGTAGTCTGAGCGGATGATTCTTTCCGCAAGGTCGGGATCCCTACTTTCAATGGCTTTGATTGCCAGATAGACCCGTTCTTCCACCAGAGCGCTCAGGGAAAGGATTTTCTTTTTGAGTTTTTCCAACTCTCGATCAAAATGCTTGGCCATACTTTGTTCCTCGTAATATCTGGCTGGCCTGAATTTCTGACAGGTGAGTCCGAATTTCTCACCAATCAGCCGATCCGACCGGTTATATAATCCTGTGTCAATCTGTGACGGGGCGATGTAAAAACCTGATCGGTCTTCCCCACTTCTATAAGATTTCCAAGATGAAAATACGCGGTGCGTTGAGACACCCTTGCCGCCTGCTGCATGGAGTGCGTCACGATAACAATGGAAAACTGTCGCCTCAATTCATGAATCAGATCTTCGATTCGGCCCGTAGCAATGGGATCCAATGCACTGCAGGGTTCGTCCATCAGGATGACCTCAGGGCCGACTGCGATGGCCCTTGCAATGCACAGTCGTTGCTGTTGCCCGCCGGACAAACTGGTTCCCGGCTGATTGAGCTGATCTTTGACCTCTTTCCACAGTCCCGCCTTTTTCAGCGATGATTCCACGATCTCTTCCAGTTCCAATCGACTTCGACTTAACCCATGAATCTTCGGTCCGTATGCAACATTGTCGAAAATCGACTTGGGAAAAGGGTTCGGTTTTTGAAACACCATACCCACCTGAGCCCTCAAAGGAACAACATCCACATGTTTGTCATAGATATCCATACCGTCCAGGGTAATTTCACCGGTCACTCTGCAACCCTCGATGGTGTCGTTCATTCGATTCAGGCACCTTAAGAAGGTCGACTTTCCACACCCGGATGGACCGATCATGGAAATCACTTGGTTGCCGGCGATATCCACCGAAACATTTCGGATGGCGTGCTTATCTCCGTAATAAACGTCGACATTGCGGCAGGTCATACGGGAATATTCTACAAACGGCTC
>JAHECI010000062.1:2521-13032 GCA_024641825.1 Desulfobacterales bacterium
CTTAAATATTGACGAATACCGGGAATCTTGTCCACGTGGGCCTTTTTGACATAGAAAAACAACGGCCTTGAAACCGGATAATCACCGCTGGCAATGGCCTCGAAGGTTGGCGACACGCCGTCCACCACAGATCCATGGATTTTATCCGTGTTCTGATCCAAAAAGCTGAATCCAAAGATGCCCACGGCATTGGGATTGGCGTCGAGCTTCTGAACGATGAGGTTGTCGTTTTCACCGGCTTCGATATAAGCACCGTCCTCGCGAACGGTGTGACAGATGGCTTTATACTGCTGTTTGTTTTTCTTTTTCAGGGCCTCGATCCAGGCAAATTTTTTGGCACCGCCCTCCATGGCCAGCTCGACAAAGGCATCCCGGGTACCGGAGGTGGGCGGAGGTCCGAGCACCTCAATTCGGGTGGCAGGCAACGACGGATTGACATCCTTCCAGGTCTCGTAGGGGTTGGGAATCAACGTTTCACCCCCTTTGGGATCCGGGACGTCTTTGGCCAACGCCAAAAAGATGTCTTTTCGTGAAAGTTTGAAAACACCCGCTTTTTGGGAATTGGCCAATACAATGCCGTCATAGCCGATCTTGATTTCGACAATATCCTTGACCCCGTTTTTAAAACAGCTCTCGCACTCGGACGTTTTAATCCGACGGGACGAATTGGTGATGTCCGGATGCTGGACACCCACCCCCGCACAAAAAAGCTTCAGCCCGCCACCGGAACCGGTGGATTCGATTTTGGGGGTTTTAAAGCGCGTGGTTTTGCCGAATTGTTCGGCCACCACCGTTGCAAAGGGATACACCGTCGAAGACCCCACAATACTGATGTAATCGCGGGAAGTGCCGGCTCCGGCCGGATTCGCAAATCCGGCGATTACCATGGCAAGAGCTGCCGTAAACAATAACATTCTTTTGACCATTTTCTTTCTCCTTTTTCTCAATTTTTATATAGTTTCGTCCTTTAAACCAAATCGATGTCAAAGGAGCTTCAGGTATAATTAAATTTTTGCCTGGAAGCTGTCTGAGGGAATTAGGGATCGTTTTGAAGGAACCATCGGCGATTTAACTTTATGGATGAGACCACCTGTTAAAGCAGAGACCTTTATAAATAGCCCGGGCAGGTTCTTTCATTACGAGCCCTTATTCACGAGTTCTTTCAGCAAAAATTTAATTATACCTGAAGCGGCACGAAGTGGCACCCATGTTTCACGGATATCACCACCGCCGCTCAAAACGTTTTCGCAGGTATACCGCCACACCGTTCATGGCAAACAAGAATACCAGCAATACCAAAGTGGCCGCCGACGTCCGCTCCAAAAAAGCGCGTTCCGGGCTGTCCGCCCACAAAAAAACCTGGACCGGCAGCACGGTGGCCGGATCGGTAAATCCACCGGGGATATCCACGATAAAGGCCACCATACCGATCATCAACAGCGGCGCTGTCTCTCCCAGGGCCCGTGCCATGCCGATGATGGCGCCGGTCAACATCCCCGGCATCGCCAGGGGCAATACATGGTGTGTGATGGTCTGCATCTTTGAAGCACCCACCCCCAGAGCGGCATCACGAATCGAAGGGGGTACCGCCTGAATGGCGGCACGGCCGGCGATAATAATGGTGGGCAGGGTCATCAGGGTGAGCACCAGCCCCCCCACCAGAGGGGCTGAACGGGGCAGACCAAAAAAGTTCAAAAACACGGCCAACCCCAGTAAACCGAAAACAATGGATGGCACCGCCGCCAGGTTGTTGATGTTGACTTCGATGAGATCGGTCCAGCGATTTTTGGGTGCAAACTCTTCCAAATAGACTGCCGAAGCCACACCAATGGGAAACGACAGCAGGAGCGTAACCAGAAGTGTAAAGAATGATCCGGCCACCGCCCCCCAGACTCCGGCCAATTCGGGCTCCCGGGAGTCTCCGGCGGTAAAAAAGGTCGTGTTAAACTTTTTTTTAACACGTTTCTCCGCTTCCAGCCGATCGAGCCACTGAAGCTGCTGCGGGTCAAACCTTCCGGATTGGGCGTCGTCCTGGCGACTTAAATGACCTTTCATCAACATGTCCACGTCATCATCTGCCGGCACCCAAATCGATCGTTGCTCACCGATAAGGCTGGCATCGTTCAAAACCATCTTCCGAATTTGAAATGCCGCACCGGAGCTGATCAGCTTATACAGCTGACGCTTTTCACGGCGCCCCGTGACATCTGGAAACATTTTTTGCAGGGATGCCTTTACGATCCCCGGGTAGTCCCCATTGCTCGGATCGTTCTTGGCTATCTTTCCAGGATCAAAAAACACGTCTATTTTAATATCAGTCTGAAATAACGCGGAATATCCATTGCCGATAATACTCAAAAATAAAAATGCCAGAAACAACAGGCTGGCAAGAATGGCCCCAAGACCCATTCTTCGAAATCGGCGTTCGGCCCGACGCCGGCGGGCCAGATTCTTTTTTACAATGTCGATGGGCTTGACGCCTTCATCGGATATTTTGGATAATTGGCTATTCATACTGTTCACGATATTTACGCACCACCACCAGTGCGATGATGTTCAAACAAAGGGTTACCAAAAAAAGTAACAGTCCCAAAGCAAAGGCTGCCAGGGTTTTGGGGCTGTCGAACTCCTGATCTCCCACCAGCAGGGTAACGATCTGTACGGTTACGGTGGTAACGGTCTTTAAGGGGTTTAGCGTTAGATTGGCTGTCAACCCTGCGGCCATGACCACGATCATGGTCTCCCCGATGGCGCGGGATATGGCCAATAGAACACTCCCCACAATCCCCGGCAGCGCGGCCGGCAACACCACCTGCTTGATGGTCTCCGACTTGGTGGCGCCCAATCCATAGGCACCGTCCCGAAGTTCCTGGGGTACGGCATTGATCATGTCGTCAGATAGTGAAGAAACAAACGGAATAATCATGATGCCCATGACAAGACCTGCAGCCAGTGCGCTTTCCGAAGACACATCCAAACCGATCCATTGTCCGGCATCGCGAATCAGCGGCGCCACCACCAATGCCGCAAAAAAACCATAAACCACCGTAGGAATACCGGCCAGAATTTCCATGAGCGGTTTTGCCACTGCCCTGAAGGTTTTGTTCGCATATTCGGACATATAAATGGCAGACATCAGGCCGATGGGTGTGGCCACAGCCATGGCAATGGCAGATATCAAAAGGGTCCCCGTAAACACCGGCACCGCTCCAAACGCCCCGGAAGCACCCACCTGGTCGCTTCGGATCGCGATTTGAGGACTCCATTTGAGGCCAAAAAGAAATTCGGCCACTGGAACCGCTTTGAAAAACCGGATGGCTTCATAGAGGACGGACAGAACGATACCGATGGTTGTAAAGATGGCGATGATCGAGCAGGAAACAAGCAGCCAGAAAATGATCCGTTCCACCTGATTTCGGGCCCGGGTCGTTTTGGAAATTTTGTATTGAACAAGGACCAGCACTAAAATGCAAACACATACGGCAACCACCGCCAGCGCTGTGTGGCTTGTCTGCTGCAATCGAGAATAATGGCTTGCCGCTTCCTGGATCACTTGGGTGGCCTGGCTGGAAACAATATTGCCGGCGGCCAGATTGCGAATATCATTAACGATCAAATTGATCTGGTCGGCCGGTAGATTCCGTATTTCATCGGGCAACCCGGCAACCACCAGATTCGTGATAATATCGGCCTCAAAAGCTTGCCAAAAAGCAAAAATAACCAGCGCCGGTATGCCGCACCAGAGTGCCGTCATTGCACCGTAATACGGAGGACGGGAGTGGAGCTTTCGGACATGTTCCGGTCCTCCGGCCACAGCTACGGAACGCCGCAGGCCAATGTAATAGGCGGTCCCGGCAAGCAGCAGCAATATAAATAACACGGTTGTGGGCGATATCATCGGTTGTTCTTTCTGCTGGGTTAATCCAAATTTAAATCGAACGGATCATTAATTTCCTGAAACCGTATATTAAAGCTATAATGTTAGCGTAATGTTAGGAGGGTGTTAATTTTATATTTAGTCTGGAATATTGGAATAATGGAGTGATGGAGGAATGGGAAAACAATTTTTTTTAACCCAATATTCCACTATTCCAAAACTCCATACTTTCCCCCCACGACTCCAGCATTTGATCATTCCCCGCGATGCGGGGTCTTCGATGGGCCCGGATTCTTTACTGTCCACCGGAAAGAACAGTAACGGTTTATTAACTTGCTGATTGGATTAATTAAATTTGTCTGGGCCAAGGGGGAAGATCGTTTTTTTCAGGGTGAAAGGGTTGCCGAATTTAATGGTATCGCAGACGAATTAGCCCGTCGGTAAATGCATAGAAAACGTGCTTCCTTTCCCTAGGGTACTTTCAACGGAAACGCGGCCCCCATGAGCATGGGCAATGTGCTTGACAATGGCAAGGCCAAGGCCCGTACCGCCGAGTTCCCGGCTACGGGCCTTATCGACCCGGTAGAATCTTTCAAAAAGACGGGACAAATGCTCTTTTGGAATTCCGATACCGTGATCCTGAACACTGATCCTCAATTCTTTTTCGCGTAAAGATGCCGAAATTTGAATTTCACCGTTCTCGCTGCTGTAGTTGATGGCATTGTCCAGGAGATTTACCATGGCCTGGGCCATCAATCTGGAATCGAGCCGTAGCGAAATATCTTCCGTACATACAATATCGACGGTGATTTCTTTGGCGTCCGCCTTTGCCCGGCAGGTCTGAACAGCCGACAAAATCACATTTTTTACGGAACTTTCTTCAAGATGAATGTCACTTTTTTCATCCTCCTGCTCGATTTTGGATAGTTTCATCAAATCTTCGACAATGGCTGTAAGACGATTCACGTGCTTTTCAATAATGGCCAGAAACCGATCGGTTTCTTTGGGTTCGGCACCTTCGCCGGTGCGTAGCGTTTCAACAAACCCCTTAATGGCCGTCAGCGGTGTTTTGATTTCATGGGAGACATTGGCGGCAAAATCTTTTCGCATATTTTCAAGTTTTCGAAGATGGGTCACATCGTTGATCACCACCAGAATGCCCCGCCGTTGACCGTCAGGATCTTCTAAGGGCGTATTGTGAACATACAGAATTCTTTCCCCCCCTTGATAAAGGGTAATATCTTCTTCAAGGTTTTTATTGCTGGAAAGGGCGTTGTTGATAAACTTTTGAAGATCCGGGTTTCGGATGACTTCGGGAATACTTCGATTTAACAGATTTTCGGGAAGGGTTTCAAAGATTCTTGCCGCGGCCTTGTTGATGCTGATAATCCGTTCTTTCATATCCACCGCCATGACGCCTTCGGTCATGCTCGACAAAACCGCCGTCAGCTCATTCTTCTGACGAACGATGGTATTGAGGCGGTCTTCGAGTTGCCCGGCCATCTGGTTCAACGCCTCGATAAGACTGTCGATTTCAACCAGATCCGTACCCGGCATCCGATGGGACAAATCACCCCGGGCAAAAAAATCCGCCCCCTGTTTCAGATTTTCAATGGGCCGACTGATTCGCCGTGAAACATAAAGACTGATTCCTGCCGCAAGCAGTGCGATGAAAAGTCCCCCGAGCATAATCTTGATCTGTATAGACTTTAGCGCCTGGTCGATGGCGGTCACCGGCAGTGCCGCACGTATAACTGCAATCGTCTTTTCTTTGTCTTTTAAAGGAATGGCAACATACATCATTCGTTTCTGGAGGGTGGTACTGCGTCGTATGGATTGTCCCACATTTCCTTTTCGAGCCGCGATGACTTCAGGTCGCAATGCATGGTTGTCCATGATGACCGGATCTTCATCGGAATCTCCGATGACACGACCGGACGGAAGGATAACCGTAATCCGGGTGGCCGATGACACACCGATTTCCTTGCACATGGCATCGATCAGGCGGTTCTCCAAAGGTCCAAGGAACTGGAGAATCTGATTTTCCAACAATCGCGCCCGGGTCAGCAAATCGACAGCTGTCTGCTCGAGAAAAAAATTGCGAATTGAACTCGAGGCAAACCAGGTGACGGCAACCAGCGATATCAGTGTAATCAAGAGATATGAGGGAAAAAGATGCCGGAGCAACCGTTTCTTTTTTTTCATGGTTTTTCCTTAAATCGATACCCCACACCCCGGACGGTCTCGATGTATCCACCGGCGGGGCCGAGTTTTTTTCTGAGTCCCACAATCTGAACATCGACGCTGCGATCCGTGACCGGATAATCATCGCCTCGAACCGCATCGACAATTTGAAAACGGGTAAAAACCCATCCCGGTCGCCGGACCAGACAATAAAGGACCTGAAATTCGGTATACGTCAGGGACACCGGTGTTTCGCCCACACGAACTTCTCGACGCCCGGGGTGGATGATTATATTGTGAATCTGAATCACCGTATTGTCTTCGGGTTTTTCATCTTTTGATCTTCGAATGACCGCCTTGATCCTGGCCAAAAGAACCCTGGGGCTGAAAGGTTTGGTAATATAATCGTCGGCGCCCAGTTCCAGGCCGGTAACAATGTCCGCCTCACTCCCTTTTGCCGTCAGCATGACGATAAAGATATTTTGGGTCCGGTGATTGTTTCTCAGACGCCGGGTCACTTCAAGGCCGTCCATTCCCGGAAGCATGAGATCCAGAACCATCAGATCCAATGGTTCGGACCCAACAATTTTTAAGGCTTCTTCCCCGGAGCTTGCACAAAAAACCTGGTAGTTTTCCCGGGCCAGATTGTATCTCACCAGCTCGAGGATATCTTGCTCGTCTTCAACAACGAGAATACGTTCCTTGGACATAAGGCTTTAGAGTTTTTTCATTGAGGTATTATAACTGTATATCATATTGTAAGGAAATTGTTAACCTGAATATAGCGTTGGATCATTTCAAGTTTTTGTCATCATTTGATTAGTTTTTCGTAAGTTTTATGTTATGAACCATCTCTATGCGCCCTTTTAATCTGAAGGCTTCGTAAAAAGTCTTTTGTGAGCGACATCGAGCAATTTTGGAGAAAGATTCATGATGCGTCTGGCGTTAAAAATTGCAAGCTGTTTGAGGGCGTTAGCCCGAGTTCTTGCAATTTAGCCAGGCGAGGCATGAATCCCAAAATTGCTTGCAAAGCGAGCAAAATCAGACTTTTTACGAGATCATGAAATCTGTTAAAAATGTTTCTTGATCGTTGGGCGCACTTATTTTAAACTGATTTTTTGTTGCTTTGATCGTTTAACGATAAACCGAGGTAAAGATAGGGATAAAGAATGATAACATTGTTGGATTATGGCGCGGGCAACGTCCGGAGCGTCATTAATGCCATAGAAAGTTTGGGCGCGCGCGTAAAAATCGTCTCTGACATTAACGATATATTGTCCGCAACCCAACTGGTTTTCCCCGGCGTCGGCAATTTTGGAAGCATGATGCGGATTCTGAATCAAAAAAATTACGTAGGTCCGTTGAAAGACTACATCCGCTCCGGCAGACCCTTTTTCGGCATATGTCTGGGGCTGCACGCCCTGTTCGAGTCCAGTGAAGAAGCCCCCGGCAGAAATGGATTGGGGTTGATACCGGGCTATGCCAAGAAATTCGATATCGATTTTTCCGTGCCCCATATCGGATGGAACGGCATCAACATAAAAAAGCCGTCCCGAATCTTCAACGGGCTGGGCGGTGATGAAAAATTTTACTTTGTACATTCATTTTACGTTGCCCCCGAGGATGATTCCGTTGTCCTGACCACCACCGACTACGGCCTGGAGTTTGTCAGCAGCATTCAAAAAGAAAATATCACGGCAACACAATTCCACCCGGAAAAAAGCGGAGATGCAGGAATCAAAATATTGAAAAATTTTATCGAGCCCGCGGACAAAGAAGCGACATGGGTTCGTGTTTCCGGGAAAACCAGGCTGTCCAAAAGAATTATCGCCTGTCTGGATGTTCGATCAGACGACCGGGGAGACCTCGTTGTGACAAAGGGAGATCAATATGATGTCCGGGAAAACGGCAATGTAAGGAACCTGGGCAAACCGGTGGACCTGGCAAGACGGTACTATAAAGAAGGTGCTGACGAGATTACATTTCTCAACATTACAGGATTTAGAGATTTTCCGATAGAAGACATCCCCATGATGGCGGTGCTGAGACGGACCTCCGAAAATGTCTTTGTCCCCTTGACCATCGGCGGAGGGATTAAAGATTACACCGACAAAAAAGGCATAAAATACAGCGCACTGGAAGTCGCAGCTGCGTACTTCAGGTCAGGAGCGGACAAGATTTCCATAGGGAGCGATGCGGTTTTGATTGCAGAAGATTATATAAAAACAGGCATAAAAACCGGTAAAAGCTCCATCGAACGAATATCCGAAGTATACGGAGCCCAGGCGGTGGTGGTATCCATCGATCCAAGGAGAGTGTATGTATCCTCGCCCGAAGACGTCCGTCATCACGTCATAAAAACCGATACAAAAGGACCCAAGGGGGAAACTTACTGCTGGTATCAATGCACCGTCAAAGGGGGAAGAGAGGGCAGAGACCTGGACGCCGTAACACTGGCACAGGTTTGCGAAAAATTGGGTGCCGGAGAAATACTGTTAAATTGCATCGACAAAGACGGAACCAATTCCGGGTTTGATATCGAGCTGATCAATGCGGTGAAGAATGCCGTAACCATTCCGGTCATTGCATCCAGCGGCGCTGGCTGCGTCGAACATTTTCTTGAAGTATTTACAAAAACCCAGGCAGAATCCGCACTGGCCGCCGGCATATTTCACAGAAAAGAAGTTCCTATCGCCGTTGTAAAAGATTTCCTGAAAGACAAAGTTGAAATACGGCTGGCCTGATTCTTCCGTGAAGGACATCGGATGAACGTGCCGGTTATTTTTAATTTTTTATAATAAGGAGAAAATACATGGCCGTCATAACCATCAGCAGGGACTTAGCTTCCGGCGCCAGAAGGCTCGGGCGCATGCTCGCCAAAAAACTCGACTATCAATATGTTGACAAATCCCTTTTTCAAAAAATCGCCGAAGATCTGAAGGTCTCGGAAAGAACCCTGGAATCCTTTGAAAAAAGTAGAGAATACCGAATATCCAACAAATTTTCCAAGGCGTTCAGCCAAAGCTATATCGAACGAATTGTGGGATTCGATAAAAGTGTGGTCGAAGAGCAGGAATATCAGAACAGCCTGAAAAATCTTATTTTAGAAACAGCCCGAGAAGACAATGTGGTCATCGTGGGACGCGCAGGATGCTTTTTTTTGAAAGATATGAAAAACTGCTATCATTTCCGCCTAATTGCCTCCATGGATTGGCGAAAAAAATATGCCGTCAAACACTTGAACATCCCCGCTAAAAAAGCCCAAGAAATTCTTGAACGGCGGGATATCAATCAGCATTGGTTCCTCCGTTCAATTTGTGGCAAGGGTTTTGACGATCCACTGTTGTTCCACGCAATTTTAAATATGAGCCGTATGCCCACTGAAAAACTGATTGAAATCATTCTATCCGTAGCAAATCTAAATTAAGTACTTGTATTCTTGCTAAGAAGTCAATTTGATATTCGACATAACCCTTTTCAATGGAAATGTTACCGAAGCCTTTTACAGGTGCCTAAAGTTTGAAGTGATCTAAAGTGCCTAAAGTTGAGGTAGCGCTATCGCGCTGTCATTAAAATATGATTGACTGAAAAATTCCTTAACTTTAGCTCATTTTAGGCACTTCAAACTTCAAACTTTTAGGCTTCAGCCTATCTAAACCCTTACCGATTTTAATCCGGCAGTTTTACAATGGTTCTCCCTTTGTGCTTCCTTTGAAGAATGAGGTCGATTCGTTCATTCAATCCTTCCAGAGGGACTTCGGTGGTCAACAGGTCCAGACGGTCCAGTTTCCATTCATCGGCAATTTTTTTCCAGACTTTCAGACGTATGGGCATCGGGCAGTTTTGGGAATCGATTCCCATCAGGGTGACGCCCCGCAAGATAAAGGGATAGACGTTCAGGGGCAGATCATGGGACCCCACGTTTCCGCAACAGGTGACGGCCCCGCCGTCTTTGGTCGACTTTATGGTCGTGGCCAGTATCTCGCCGCCCACTGTATCGATACCGCCGGCCCAAAGCCCTTTTAGCATGGGCCGGCCGCTGGAATCGATGGCCGCTTCAATGCTGATGACCTCTTTGGCGCCGATTTCCAGGAGAAAATCTTTTTCATCCACCACCCCGTTCACCGCCGTAACCTCATAACCGGCCTTGGCGAGTATGGAGACGGCGATACTTCCCACACCGCCGGTGGCACCGGAGACCACGACGGGTCCCATGTTTGGGGTGATGCCGTAGTCCACCAGCCTGAAAACCGAAAGGGCAGCCGTGAAGCCCGCTGTACCGAAGATCATGCTCTCTCGAGCAGAGAGGTCTTGGGGCATCTTGACCACCCAATCTGCGGGAACCCGTATATATTGACCAAAACCGCCGGATGTGTTCATTCCGAGATCATAGCTGGTGACGATCACCGCGTCTCCGGCTTTAAAATCTTTGCTGAGACTTTCCACCACC
>JAHECI010000369.1 GCA_024641825.1 Desulfobacterales bacterium
TGTCAAACCCTGGATAATCTTTTCAGAATACAGGTCCGACGTCAGTCTGCAGTCCCGGCCCACGTTGAGCTTCGTGCATCCGCGGTTTTTGAGATACGTGCCGACGCCTTTTCCGATCAGAAAAACGTCATCCTCTGTCATATCCTTTCCAGCGATTCCCCTGATATCGTATTCTCTGAACATTTCCGGGTTCATGGGTGATTTCCTTTCTTACTTGGAGACCTTTGCAAAACGCTCCTTTTTATCCAATTTCTGCGCCTGCCCCGTGAAATGCTTGCCCAATGAAATGCAACGCCTATTTCATCGGGGCGCAGCCTATTTCTCTGGGGTCAGTCTCAAATTGTAGTTCTGGAAATACTAAATGTATTCATGTGGTTAAAATTTTCGCCTTTCCCCGATCAAAGTCCGGGATCTTCGACTTGAACTTGAACAAAAATGAACGTTTTGCAAAGGTCTCACTAAGTGCTCTAATTCTGTTAATTCGATGACGTATTTATGGGATTAAAAATTAGGATTATAAAATGGAAACACGATTTAACGATGTTTAAAAGGGGGCTTTTTTACCTGCTTGACACCCTATTGTCATATCTTTATACTCATCCGACGTTTTTTAACAAGACAAAATTCTTACGGCTTTGGAAAAATCCGATGTCTGCAGCGGAAGAAAAGCCTTTGAATATTATTTCCGAACCCTTTCAGGGTCAACATCTATCCATTTCTTATGGGATGGCAATTGAATATATCGAGCTGAATCAATGACACAGGATTATTCTGTTGAAGTATGCAAGGGCCTTTCGGCGAAATTTCGCGACGCAGGGTTGCATCGACCCATGCGGATTGCCCGTTACGATCCGGGGGACGTTCTCGTTTATGATGTCACCGGACTTGCCCGGGGGAACCCGGGGCGGGTCCGGGCAAGGGTCGAAAAGTTTGTGGGCGGGGGATTTGCCGGACAGGTATACCGTGTAACCGTGATGGAAATCGAAGGGCAAAGCGGGCCCATCGACGGTCTTGAGGTGGGGGGTACCTATGCCATGAAAATTCTGATTCCCCCTTCGGGTTTTTCCCGACTCTTTCGAAATGCACTCTATTGGATCGGATTCCAGGGCCCCTTTCAGCTTCAGGTGAATCCGACGGCGGCAAGGGCCGGGGCGTTATGGCAAAAATTCATCCGGCGGGGGGCCGAGATTCGATGGGGGAATGCCCAAGGGGTGGTCGATATTCATGCAACATTTGTGGACCCTACCCTGGGGAGCTGCGGCGAGTTCAGTGAATGGGTAGACGGGCGGACCTGGCGTTTGGAGGTGGATGACCGTCTCGATTTCTTGAAACAGTGGCGCAAGGGCAACCAAGTGGATACGGGCAGGGTCGGTTCGCCGGAATATAGAGCCAAGCATCAATTTATGGGGGAATTCGTGAATCTGCTCCATGACATGGGGGGACACGAGTTCGCAAGACAGTATGAGTGGTCCACGTGCAAGAGTCAGCCGAACTGTCTGAAACGAAAGGAAACCGACCCGGATCCTTCGGCTGGATTGGTGGCGGTGGATTTCCGGGCCGGTCTGGCACTGCTGCCGTTTCTGCCCATGAGCCCCGGAGATTTTAAGCTTATTTTCAAAGGAATCCAGCGGGGGAGTCTGGTCCAGTTCGATCGGGGCAGTGTGGAAAAGCTCGAGGAATTTGTGGCAGAACATGAAGACGATTTTGCAGATATGCGGGAGATGATGGTGGAACTGAAAGCATCCGAGGCGGTTTACAGAGACTCGGTTCCGGATATCACCCACAACCACATTCGATTGCTTTACAGCCGACGGCTCTGGTCGACCATTTTCGACAGCGCGGTGAATGGATGGACGGTGCGAAATATCGTCGATGATTCCAAAGCGGAAAAGCTTCGGGGCAGCAGGGTATTGGCGGTGTTGTTTGCTCTGATAGGGCTGATCCCGTTTATGGGCACGTTCTTCCAGCGGGTTTTGGGACGTTCGGATTGGCGCCAACACTATAAAAAAATGTTAACGAGTTGGGATTATTTTAAAAACGCCTTCAAAGGGCGGCGGGCCGAAAAGACCGTTGTGTGGCACAGAGCCGGCAGGATCGACGCTCAGGGTGCACCCAGGGTTGCTGAATCGGTCGGGTTGTTTATGGCGCATTTGCCGTTGTCCCTGCTGCCGGCGGGGCTCCACAGATTCATGACGGATGGGGCCTATGCAAAAGAACGTCTGATTCATATCTTTGTTCGGCCGGTTCGGTTGTATTTCAACCCGGCCCTTCGTGAACAATGGCTCCGTGACATGGTGGCCGACGGACAGGAACGGCATATTTTAAGCGATGAGGACGCCCGGACGATTCTTTCCCAGGCGGATGAGCCGTTCATACAGAAATATTTAAAAAGCCTGGCGGTCCATATCTGTACCTTGCCGGTGACACAGGTGGTTTCCGTGCTGGTGGCGATTATATATGTGGTGACGCATCCCGGGATGCCGCGAACACAGGCATGGGGGATCGGACTCGGTATTATCGCATTGTTTCAAGTGGTGCCCATTTCGCCGGGTTCCCTGACCCGGGGGCTTTATGTGGTGTACCTGGTGATCAAGGAGCGAAATTTCAAAGATTACAATATCGCCGTATTTTTAGGATTTTTCAAATATATCGGATATCTGGCGTTTCCGATCCAGATGGCCTATCGCTATCCCGTGCTGGCCCGGTTTATGGCGGGGTACTGGGCCAACGAATCGGTGCACGTGGTTCCGGTGTTCGGTGAAAGCGGCGCATTGCTCGAACATTGGGTGTTTCGTTTATTCTACAACTGGCCCCTGACCATCCGGCGTCGTATTCAAAAACGCCTCCATCTGCGTGCATCCATAAACAAGCGGTACTGGCACATCGGTGTGTGTGCAGTGGCTGCAGCCGGCATATTCGGCGTTGCAGAAATTGTCTATTTCAGAAACCTCGGAGAACTGCCTGGTGTAACGGCTCTATGGTGGCTTTCGGTGCCGCTGCCGATGTTGTGCGGCAGCATCGTAACCCTGGGATGCGGCGGGGCGACCCTGGGAGAACGGATCTTCGGGGCTACTGTTTGCGGCGTCATGGCCGGCGTATTCTATACCGCCGTGTCCGCGGTGCTCGTCCACGGCCATGGAATCTCGGTGGGCGAGATTGCTACAAACGGTTTGTGGCGAATGTTTATCTTTTCCATATTTTCAACGTTTGGCGCGATATTTACAGAGTTGAAGCTGCCGGACCCGGATTTAAATTAATTCAGGGTTCGGGCGAAGCATAATTATACGTCTCGGAATTTCTACAACTTAATGAAAATATAGGACATTTTTTGAGGCTTGAACCCTTGCCTCGAATATGGAATACTGGAATAGTGGAATACTGGAAGGTTGGTTTTTAAAAGGATATTATCCATTTTTAGTTTTATCGTCAACACAAACTCCACCATTAACCCAACATTGCATT
>JAHECI010000370.1 GCA_024641825.1 Desulfobacterales bacterium
TCGTGCCAAAGTGGCCGGACTAAAGGACATGGATCTTTACAGCGAACCCAGGGTTCAGGCATTGCTAATGGAGATGTTAAATGCAACCCGATAGGTTCATCCATTTAGGGTTGTTTTTCCCATGGGCATCGTGATCCGCGGGACCCGTCCGGGGTGTGCGCCATGTCGGCTTTAACGACGCCACTTCGCCAACCCGCCTGCCATGGGAGGCACGAGCGGGGAGGTATCGTTGCACGGGAAAGCGCACCCCTGAACCCCTACGACACGGCGTATCCTTTTTGCTGAGTATGGGTTTTATTTTAAGAGAATGGCAGAAAAATGAACGCTCTCGAACGGTTAAGCCGATCCATAAATCATTGGGCTGAATGCTCTCTTTTTGGACTCGGTTTTACCATGTCCATCATTGTTGCCGCCCAAGTTTTTTGTCGTTATGTGCTCAATCACTCGTTGTTCTGGTCGGAAGAACTGGCCCGATATCTTCTGGTATGGCTAACCTTTCTGGGAGCTTCCGTTGCTTACCGCCGGGGCATCCATCCCGGCATCGATATCGTTCATGTCCATATGCCGGCGTCACTTCAAAGAATCTCCGCCATTTTTATTCATGTAATTTCGATGGTTCTGTTCGGGGTCATGATCTTCTTCGGGGTAAAATTTTCTTATTTTGTACGGTTGCAGATATCACCGGCCCTCTATCTCCCCAAATGGATAATCTTCAGTATTATTCCCGTAAGCGGACTCGTTTTCATGGTTCACGGCGTCACATTCTTGCTCGAAGAAATCCAGGGAAGAGACCATGACAACTGAGATTTTAGTTTTCTCTCTTTTTTTTCTTTTTGCCCTCAATACGCCCATCGCCATCGCCATCGGGGTGGCATCTATTTTGGGAATCCTGATCCATGGGGATTTTTCCATGATGATGGTGGTCCAGCGAATGTTCGGCGGAGTTGATTCCTTTCATCTCATGGCCGTTCCACTCTTCATGTTTGTGGGGGTCATCATGGAAGCCGGGGGAATCAGTCGAAGAATCATAGATTTTGCAAATTCCATTGTGGGATGGCTCCCCGGGGGATTGGCAGCGGTGACCATTGTCTCAGCCATGTTTTTTGCGGGAATTTCAGGCTCGGCTGCCGCCGACACGGCCGCAGTGGGGGCCATTCTGATACCGGCCATGAAAGAATCGGGATATGAGTCGGATTTTGCGGCGGCGGTTCAGGCTTCGGGCGGTTCCATCGGGGTGATTATTCCGCCGTCGATTCCCATGATTATTTTCGGTTATTTGACCGGCGCTTCCATCGGGCAGCTTTTTGCCGGAGGGATTTTACCCGGCGTTTTGATGGGCGTTTCACTGGTGGGCGTTGCGACATTCATTTCCTGGAAAAAAGGATATGCCGCCACCACCCGCTTTTCAATAGACCGCGTGCTGGAGAATTTTAAACGGGCCATCCTTGCACTGGGAACACCGGTGATTATTCTGGGCGGCATCCTTTTCGGCATCTTTACGGCAACAGAATCGGCTGCCGTTGCCGTAGTATATGCCCTGGTTATCGGTATGTTCGTATACAAAAAAATAACGGTGAAAGACCTTCCCCGGCTCTTCAGAGATGGTGCCATAATATCGTCCATTGTTATGTTTATCATTGCCACCGCATCGATTTTCAGCTGGATCGCAGCCATTGAAAACATTCCGGCCAGCATTGCCGGTACGCTCCTGGGAATGACGAACGATCCGGTTATCCTGCTGTTGATCATCAATTTGATACTGCTGATCGCCGGTACTTTTGTGGAAACCACCGCTGCATTGATCCTTTTGGTCCCCATGATCACGGCAATGGTTTCGATCCTGGGGATAGATATGGTTCAGCTTGGGGTCATTGTTGTTACAAATCTGGCCATCGGGATGCTCACGCCGCCCATGGGCATCTGTCTGATTGTATCCGGTTCCATTTCCGATGACACCCTGGTTGCCGTCAGCCGGCGTATTGTACCGTTTTTAGCCGTACTGCTGATGGATCTATTGATAATTACGTTTTACCCTCCGCTGACCATGTGGCTGGCCCATCTGGTGGGAAGATAATTTCCAGCCGGAAAGGACGAATATTTGACAAACTCGGCGTTGATCTTTTAAAATTAACCATTCAAGTTTGAAGGTTTTGCAAAAAATATTTTGTTCGCTCAGTGACCCTTTGGGGATGTTTCAAGCCGTGGCGCTAAATCGCGCCAGGGGCGGGTAAATTTCAAGAACGCGTCGCAAGGGCCTCAAACATTTCGCAATAAAAGGAGTATTCGATGAAGATTAATACAGATGACTACAGAAAGTTAAATCCGAGTGAACGGATTCTCATGGGACCCGGACCCAGCAATGTCCCTTCACGGGTTCTTCAGGCCATGGCTGCACCCTGTATCGGGCACCTGGATCCGTATTTTTTATCGATTATGGATGACGTGCAGGCGTTGCTCAGATATCTTTTTCAGACGAATAACTCTTTAACCATACCGATTTCCGGGACCGGAAGCGCCGGCATGGAGGCCTGTCTGGTCAATCTGGTCGAACCCGGTGATGAAGTTGTCGTATGCGTTAACGGCGTATTCGGTACGCGGATGGCCGACATCGTGAATCGCATCGGAGGAAAGCTCATCCGCGTTGATGCCCCGTGGGGAAGAACCATCGATCCCGAGGCGGTTCAAAAAATCGTCTCGGACTGCACCCCCAAAGTCGTTGCGGTGGTGCATGCTGAAACATCCACAGGGGTATGCCAGCCATTGGAAGACCTCGCCGATATTGCCCACGATGCCGGGGCCTTGTTTCTTGTGGATACCGTGACCTCTCTGGGCGGCATGGACGTTGCCCTTGACCGAACGAAAATCGATGCCGCCTACAGCGGAACCCAGAAATGCATCTCCTGTCCCCCGGGACTTTCCCCCATTTCACTGAGCGAGGGGGCCATAGATGCCCTTCTACGACGAAAAACGCCGGTGGTGAGCTGGTATCTGGACATGTCCATGGTCAGGGACTACTGGGGAGATCAAAGGAAATATCATCATACAGCACCCATTAACATGATTTACGGTTTCCGTGAAGCATTGCGTATTATTGCAGAAGAAGGCTTGGAGCGGCGTTTTGAGCGACACCGACTCAACCATCGCGCCCTGGTCGCCGGAATTGAAGTCATGGGGCTTTCCATGCTGGTACCGGAATCCGAACGACTGCCCATGTTGAATGCGGTTTGTATTCCGGAGGGTGTGGGTGATATCAAAATACGTAAAGCCCTCCTCGATGGCTTCGCCATCGAAATAGGGGGCGGATTGGGTGAATTTGCCGGTAGAATTTGGCGGGTCGGACTCATGGGGCATACCAGCCACCCCCGGAACGTTTTGCTTTTTCTCTCGGCCCTTGAAACGGTACTCAAAGCTGAAAATTTTAAGGTTCAGCCCGGTGCACTGGATGCGGC
>JAHECI010000063.1:0-6136 GCA_024641825.1 Desulfobacterales bacterium
CCTTGGGTGCGTTCCAGGTCTTCATTTTCTCCAGGTCCGGGACGTGGATCCGCATGATGGCGGTTGTGGCCATGATGAATAACTTCACTAGTGATTTCATATGTTCCTCCTTCTTTAATGCTGAACCTCACATACCGAATTCTCCATTCCACATGGTGATAATTCCTCAATTTGCAATCCGAATTCAATTAAAACCGCCAAGACAAGCCCAGCGTTAGGCCATCCTGTGCAACGTCGTACAGAAAGTCATCCTTTTCGTAGTCGACATCCAGATAACGGTATCCCACTGTCGTGGAAAATCCTTTGGTCCACTGATAACCCAGGTTGACATTAGCGTCCCAAAAAAAGTCGGATCCTGCACCAAATCCGCCAAGGGTAAGGCCGCCACTGATAAAAAACTTTGAATTCCCAAGCACTGATAGACCTTTCAGTCCAATTAAAGGATCAAACCAGTCCTCGCAGTTGGATACGCTTTGGTCCGGAAAAACGCCTGGAAAAACGGCTCCTTTTAACGATAATTCCGAATCAACGGACCAATATCTAAACCCTCCAATGACATCCAGGAACTGGTGCTGATTTTCCACCAGGCGGTATAATCCGGCAACCGACCACATCCAGGATTTTGTTCGCGAATTCACCGAAGAATAAAAAATTCCCAATGGTGTCGGGTTTTCCATTTCAATATCGGTATATACGATGTCCGTAAACAGACCGTAACGCCCCTTACGCGCCTCACCGACCAGCATACCTGCAAAATTGATATTGCCTAAAATATCGTCGTAAAAGTCGACCTCGATATCAACCGGGGGCAAACCCGGTAATGTCGCCACTGTCCCCTTTTGGCCCGCCAACCAGACATAAGGCGCAATTTGAAAACTCCACTTGTCTTCACTTTTTGCTTCCGACGGTGCAGAAAAAAACACTGTCATTAAAAAAACCAAACATAATACGCTTGATTCAATTTTTTTTAAGGTAAGTATCATGTGACGTCTCCTCCAAAGATAAGATTCGGTTACAATGTCTTGTTGACAGCCGTATTGCTCAAGCCGGAAATATTGTTCCCTTCTAACTTCCCGATCCCCAATCCAAAGGGAACGGTCCATCGACTATCACTATCGGCGTCCCAGTTTGCGATAATGATCGGGGCCGTTGACAGATAGATGCGGCTTTTAAAATTGTAATTCACGAAATATTGCAGTAGGAATTGGTTGACATCGGCACGGGAGCTGTCGCCGGCAATAGACCAGATATTCTGGACCCGGGCACCGGCCACCAGGGACCTTTCATGTAAATTCCCGCCACTGCACGACGGCCACCCCATTTATCGGTTCCCAACCTGTTGTCCGTGGAAGTAGGAAGAAGAAAAACATGTCCCGTTCCCCAGATGAAACTGCCCGGTTTACTGGGCCAAAAAAACAGGGATAAATTTATGTCACCCAGGCCCTCACATCATCGGACATGAACCTCTCGATTCATCCGGCTCTTGTCAGCCTTCCTGGCTTTTCTGATTCTGCCCAAACACAGAGCAGATGGCCAAATAGCCGGGAATGAATAATCTTAGTTGATAAAGCAACCTCCATGCCAATATGGTTTTATTATACATATGATTGTTATCTTTAAAGAAACGATATAAAGTAGATTTCCCACTAAGGTTAAATGAAACATTTCTGTATCACGAAAAAACCTATGAGAATATTTAAACACCAAATTTTTAAAGATCTTTGGTAATAAAAAATGTCGGCGAATTCATACTGAATGGCGGGCCGTGCGATATTCACCGCCGAAATCATAAACGGCGCCATGAACGTTGTGATGATCGCTTCGATAAGCACGGCTGTTTTTGACGTTTTCCCCACTGTTCGATTCTGATCTTCCATGAAAACTCATTTAGATGACGATGTCTGCATTTGAATTTATCGGTATTTAATTTTGTTTCCAACAAGGCCCTGTTTATAAAAACATCGACAATTGATGCGCAAGTGTTCTCTTGTCCCTGAAAAATCGAAGGGGCGAAAAATCAGGGTTTACAAACAAAATCGTGAATGATATTCATATAATAAAAGTGTTTATTAATGAGGACGGGGGTTTCAGAGAGTTTCAATAATATATTATGACACCCGATAAACTTACCAGAAATAATGTTGTTCTTTTAATTAGTTTGTTGATAACCGTGCTTTTCTATCCCATGTTGTCGTTTCAACGGGTGATCATTAAAGACTTGATTTTTACGGTCATAATTCTTTCAGGTATTTTTTCACTCCATTTTTCGAAAAAAACAAAAAACATTCTCATCGTCTCTGGAGTGTTGACGATAATTTTAACCTGGCTGGAGATTTTTATTGCCAATGATGGGGTTAAATTTGCCGCTTTTTTTTCATTTTTTTGTTTTAACGTGTTTATTACCGTGTTCATGATCCGGCATGTGGCCAGATATAAAAATGTCACGGTTACCATTTTAATCAATTCCATCAACTGCTATCTGCTTATCGGTATATTGGGGGCTGTTCTGCTGGCTATGGTAGAAATACTGCAGAGTTATTTTTTACATATGGGCAGCGGAGCGATTAATCTTGCGGGGAAAACTTCCCAGGGATTTCACGATTATCTCTACTTCAGCTTTGTTACCATGACAACCCTCGGATATGGGGATATCACACCGGTTTCATCTTTGGCCAAATCTATTACCATCCTCATTGCCGTTATGGGACAGCTTTATTTGACCATGCTGGTGGCCATGCTGGTGGGCAAGTATTTAAGTCGACCTGAACAAGATTGATGACGTGTTTTATTCTAATCCTTCGATTTCTGATAAACAAAGCATAAAATCATTTCCAAAGGCGTCTTGAATACTATCCTCTCTCCCAAATTCAGAAACGTCGGATGCCACATTTCTTTTAACTCCGTATTCCACATCCCAGCCTTTTTTTTTCAGCAACTCGATCAATTTTTCAGCCTGTTCCTTGGTGGCATTGCCGCCAATGTTTTGCTCTGCGATAAAGAATTTCATTTCATCATCCTTTTGTAAAAATACGCTGTCATCTATTATGATTTGCAATTCCCTGTGCGCTTTGGACGGGGAGTTTTATTGATGCCCTTATCGGCGTCAAAATCCTTACACCGTAAAATCGGGTTAGGGGAAAAGACTCGAAACATTTACCAGCAATAAGAAAAAAGATCAATCCTTGATTCTAATCCATCGGATGATATATCTTGAAAAATTCCCAACGACCTGAGAAAATTAATTGTGAAAAGGAGGATTAAAATGAAAGACCGATTCGATATTTTCCCGGTGGGCGTTATAAGAAAAGAGAATGGGGATGTCCGGATAGAAATTTTTGAAAAATATGGCGACGCGCTGTTGGGGTTGGATGATTTCTCCCACATCACCGTCTGTTACTGGTTTCATGAAAACGATACCCCTGACCAAAGAAACACCTTGCAGGTTCATCCGAGGAAAGATAAAAACAATCCCCTACGGGGTGTATTTGCGACCCATTCTCCAGTAAGGCCCAATCTGATTGCCATATCCATTTGTAAAATACTGTCCATCGAGGATACCACCATTTTTATCGAAGATATCGATGCCCTCGACGGCTCTCCGGTCATTGACGTCAAATGTTTTATCCCCAGCCGAACCTTGACATCCGAAATAAAATTGCCGGACTGGGTGTAAAAAAGGAATAGGATGCTCACAGAGCTTTCAGGACAAATTGAGAGAATCACTTTCACCAACGAAGAAAACGGTTATACCATTGCCAGGGTTAAGGTTCATGGGCGGCAGGATTTGGTCACCATAGTGGGGTATTTGATGGCACCGGCCCCCGGCGAAACGCTGAACTTGAAAGGTGAATGGGTCCATCATCCCAAGTTTGGCGAGCAGTTTAAGGTGGTGGAATATAAAATAACGGTTCCGGCAACCGTTTTTGGGATTGAAAGATATCTGGGATCCGGTCTTATCAAAGGGCTTGGCCACGTCATGGCCGGTCGAATTGTTAAAAAATTCGGGGAAAAAACCCTGGATGTCATCGAAAACGACATCGAAAAACTGACCCTGGTCGAAGGTATCGGCGAGAAACGCATCACCATGATTCAACAGGCATGGGATGAACAAAAAGAGATTCGCAATGTCATGCTGTTTCTGCAGTCCTACGGGGTCAGTTCCGGATATGCCACAAAAATATTTAAGCAGTATGGGAATCGATCCGTTGCCGTCGTTACCGAAAACCCCTATCGCCTGGCAACGGATATTTTTGGCATCGGGTTTGTGATTGCCGATGGTATTGCCGAAAAGCTCGGGGTCCCAAAAGCTTCGCCCTTCCGGGTTGAGGCCGGTATAATTTATGTTCTCAACCAGCTTTCCGACGACGGGCATGTTTTTTATCCGTATGAATCTCTTGTGAAAAAGAGCCGGGAAATGCTCGGTGTTGAAAAGGATGTTGTGTTGGAGGCCCTCGGCAGCCTTGCCATGGATAAAAGGATAATTGTTGAAGATATAAATGAAAGCATCGACGAATTTAAGGCCAACAACAAAGGCGTATATCTGGCCAGGTTTCATCTCTGTGAAACCAGCATCGCCCACCGATTAAAGATGCTGTCAACCGCTCCAAAATCCATCCGGAACCTCACCGGCGAAAAGGCACTTCGTTGGGTCCAGGGGCAACTCGACATTACCCTGGCGGAAAATCAGGCCCAGGCCATACGATGTGCGCTGGAAAACAAGATTATGGTCATTACCGGCGGACCGGGCACCGGAAAAACCACAATTATCAATGCAGTATTAAAAATTTTTTCCAAGCTCGGCGTGCGGACGCTGCTGGCGGCGCCTACGGGGAGAGCCGCAAAACGGATGAGCGAAACCTCGGGGCATGAAGCCAAGACCATCCATCGTCTGCTGGAATATAGTTTTACCCAAGGGGGGTTTCAAAAAAACGAGGAAAAACCCCTCAACTGCGACCTGCTCATCCTGGACGAAGTTTCCATGATCGATACCATACTGATGCACCATTTGCTAAAAGCGATTCCAACCTTTGCCACAGTTGTCCTCGTGGGCGATGTCAACCAACTGCCATCGGTGGGGGCCGGGAACGTCCTCAATGATATTATCGCCTCCGGCACGATTCCGGTGGTGGAGCTGAACGAAATCTTCCGTCAGGCCCAGGAAAGCCGAATCGTTGTCAATGCCCATAAAATCAATAAGGGAATTCTTCCCACATTTGAAACCCACGCGCCGGGCAATGATTTTTATTTTATCGAGCAGGAAGATCCTGAAAAGGTTCTGGAGATTATACTGGAATTGACAAAGACACGCATCCCCCGCCGTTTCAATTTGGATCCGGTGGACGACATTCAGGTGTTGACACCCATGCACAGGGGTGTCGTAGGATCCGGGAACCTCAACATGGCCCTCCAAGAAAACCTCAACCCTTCCCAGGAGATGATCACACGGGGAAATCGGAATTTCAAGGTCAACGATAAAGTCATGCAGATCCGAAACAATTATGACAAAGAGGTGTTCAACGGGGACATCGGCAGAATTACCCACTTGCGACAGGATGACTATGAGATGACGGTAACGTTTGACGGACGGGATGTTGTTTACGAGTTTTCCGATCTGGATGAATTGGTTCTGGCCTATGCCATCTCCGTGCACAAGTCACAGG
Organism: Desulfobacterales bacterium; assembly: GCA_024641825.1. Lineage (GTDB taxonomy): Bacteria > Desulfobacterota > Desulfobacteria > Desulfobacterales > UBA11574 > JAAXQD01. Next base: position 5,661 of record JAHECI010000063.1, read on the forward strand.
GTTCGGAATATCCGGCGGTGGTGATCCCGGTGCTCACCCAGCATTATATCCTTCTGCAGCGCAACCTGATCTATACGGCCGTAACAAGAGGCCGAAATCTGGTGGTCATGGTCGGCACCCGGAAAGCCTTTGCCATGGGCGTCAACAACGATAAAACCCAAAAACGGTTTACCTACCTAAAACATCGATTGAATTGAAACTTTGGGTTAACTCTTGCTGGAGGTTATCGTTTGAAAAGAAGTAATCTGCTGTTTAACCTTCCGGCTTTTGCATTTCGGACATTGAAACTTTTTCTTTTCATATTCCGAAATTTTCAGAATCAGTGTAAAGGGCTTTTTACATTCTTCACAAATGAATTCGTATGTAGGCATGGCACCCTCCTTTAACATATGAAGTCCTTTAACGCTGAAGATTATTAATTTATACATTGTTAAGCGCCGGATATCAACCAATTTCCCGGGCACGTGTTTCAGGGG
>JAHECI010000063.1:6236-12950 GCA_024641825.1 Desulfobacterales bacterium
AACGGGGGAGCGTACCCCCTGAAACACAGACTTTCCCTGATTTTGTTCGGGCTTGTTTTTTGGATTTAAGCGGGTGTCAGATGTTTCCTTTTAAATATCGCTGCCTTTTGGGCTCGGGAAATTTTTCAATGGCATAGCGCAACATGGTACGGGGCATGTTCATAGCGTGTTTTTTCAAAAATATCTCCTCGGCGGCCATATCCCTTTTCCCGATCTCCCGGAGCATCCACCCCACGGCTTTGTGAATCAAGTCCTCCGGGTCGGTCAGGAGAATTTTTGCAATTTCCAGGGTTTCCTGGAATTGATCGTGCTTGATAAAATGAAACGTCGATACCATGGCAATCCGCCGCTCCCACAAATTTTCTGATTTTGCCAGCCTGTAAAGGGGGGCCTTGTTTTTGTCCATGAGGAAGGCGCCGACAATATGATGGGCGGACCCGTCCACCAGATCCCAACTGTTTATGTAAGACGTGTTTTCAAGGTATAGATCGTATATCTTCTTTTTTTCGATGTCATCGCCACGCCCATAGTTGAGAACCAGAATCAGCAGTGCAAGGAATCTTTCCTCGTGGATTGAAGACGCGAGGAATGCCAGGATTTCCGAGGTGGTTATATTTTGAAATTCTTTGGCCAGTTTCCTGAGATCGGGAACTCTGACACCGATGAAAATATCGCCCTCACCATATTCACCGGGTCCGGTTTTGAAAAATTTCTGCAGGATCTCTGCCGTCTCGGGGCTCGCAAGTTGTTGTAATTTTTCTTTGATGTTTTTCATGAGATGACCAGGTTATAAGTTCCTCCCCATGGGGAATAACGGCACCGTCTTTTTTTGCCGGAACTGAACCACCAGAATGCCCGACACAATCAACACCAGAGCAATAAGAATATTGCCGGTTATGGGTTCTCCGAGCATCCAACCGCCCAGGACGACACCTGAAATCGGCATGATGAAAATAAAAGAATGAAGCGCTACGGCGCCGTACTTTTGAAGCAGGGTGATCCAGGCGACGAAACAGAAAGAAGCGGTCACAAGCCCTTGGTACAACAGTGCGCACAAAACATGACCGTCAACATGGGCGATCATTGTCGGGTCCCAGAGAAACCCCTCGAGAAAAAAGAAAGGGACCGAAAATACCATGGGGTAAAGTACCATATGAAACGGCTTAAAAGCGTGTATGATCCGTTTGGTATACACCGCACTGCACGACCAGATAAAAGCTGCCGAAAGAATCATGAGATCTCCGGCTTTAAAATCGGTTGTGATCCCTTTTTTTTCTAAAAACACGAAGGCCACCCCGGCAAATCCCATCAGGATGCCCAAAATTTTCCTTCGGGTAATCTGATCTCCGGGAATGAAATAATGCGCCAGAAACAGTGTCATAAAAGGTTGAAAATTGACCAGCAAGGTCCCACGGGAAGCGTTGCTTTTGCTGAGTCCAAGATAAAAAAGCGACAGTTGCGCGGTAAACAGTATGGAGATAACCAACAATTTCTGAAACTGGCCCGCTCTGATATAAAAAGATCTCCCGGTCATCAGGGCCCATATAAAAATCGTTATGGCGGCGAGGCTAAAACGGAGGCCGGCGGTGGTAAAAACCCCCAAACCTGAAAGACTGATTTTGATGGCAACGGCATTGGCACCGAAAAGGATGCACAGACATACCGTAAAAATGCCTGCAAAAAGAGATAGTTCCTGATTTTGGGGCGTCGGGTCAATCACGCTTTAGTCTATCCCAACTGTTTCACCGGGATTGGGGACAAATGCCGAAAAGCCTTCGGTTTGCAGATGCTGTGCAAATGCAAGGGACTGGTCTTCTTCACCGTGGACGACGGCAATTTTTTTAATACGCAAGTTTGAATTTTTTAGAAAGCGGACCATTTCGTCTCTATCTCCGTGTGCACTGAATCCCCCCAGTTGTCTGACCCTGGCTTTTAACGGATAAACTTTATTGAGGAATTTCAGCATGGGCGGCGGTCCCTTTCGGCCGGCTTGCTCATAGGCCAGACCCTGTTCGAGAATCCGGCGGCCCAAGGTATTTTGAGCCATATAGCCGACGATGAGGATGGTATGACGACGGTTGTGGATTTTATGGCGGAGGTGATGGAGAACACGACCGGCTTCACACATGCCCGATGCGGCAATGACAATATGAGGTTTTTCTTCCCGGTTGAGGGCCATGGATTCTTCCACTGAACCGACAAAATGAACCTGGTCAAAATAGAACGGGTTGTGCCCTTTTTGTAGAAATGTTTCATGGGTTTCGAGGTCATACACTTCAGGATGTTCGCCAAACACCCGGGTAATGTTCGTGGCCAGCGGGCTGTCCACAAACACCGGAATCCGAGGGACCTCCTTGTCGTTATAAAGTTCGTGAAGCACATATAAAAGTTCCTGGGTCCGGCCATAGGCAAACGCAGGAATAATGATCGAACCGCCCCGTTTAATGGCCTCGTTGAGAATCTTTTTTAATCCTTTTTTCAGATCCTTGATCGGGTCATGAAAGCGGTTGCCATAGGTGCTTTCCATGATCATAAGGTCGATGTCTTGATCGGCTGCCTCGAAATTAGACGCAGGGTCCTTAATGATCGGCTTGTTGAATCTGCCGATGTCGCCGGTGTAACAAACGGTGTACTTTCGGCCGTTGTTTCGGACCTTGATCATGGATAGGGCCGACCCCAAAATATGACCGGCTTCGTAAAAGGTGCAGGTTGCATCTTTTCCGATGGTCGCGGTGCTGCGGTAGGGATATCCTTCAAAAGATTCCAGGGCAAGTTCCGCATCTTCCATGCTGTAGAGCGGGACGACCGCTTCGATAGAGTATTTCCGGATAATTTCCTCAATTTTTTCAGTGTCGATTTGATGGTTATCCTTTTTCAGCTGCTTTTTAATGTCGGTCAGATCTCTTTTTGAAATGTTCTTTTTTGATCCGGAAGTTTTCATATCAGATAAAAAGGATCGAACGGCTTTGTAATTCAGGTAATCTGCGTCGGATTCCTGTATGTGGGCTGAATCCAACAAGAGATATTTACAGGCATCTCGGGTGACCCGGGTACAGAAGACTCGACCGGGAAAATTGTTTTTCGTCAGCAAAGGGATGCGGCCGGAGTGGTCGATGTGCGCGTGTGACAGGACCACATTGGTGATGGTCTGGGCGTCAAAGGGGAGGGTTCTGTTTTTTTCGTCGGTCTCTTTCCGGTGTCCCTGGAACAATCCGCAGTCCAACAGTATGCGGTCATTTCCGGTTTCCAAAAGGTGCAAGGAACCGGTAACTTCCCGTACGGCCCCGTAAAATGTTATCTGCATTGTGTATACGATCCTTCCTGGGCAAAAGGTTAAGGGTTGAACGGTTGACGATCTACGGGAACATATGGGAACAGCACCGGAGTGTCAAGGTTAAAAGCACGGCCACGCGGGACGGGGTCAGGTGTCAACCCTATGGAATTACGTCGTATTCTGACCCGTCTGAGATTCCCGGCGGTGTTTCATGAGAATGGCGGGGCTTCGACTTAGGGCACCAGCAGTTTGAATCCCAATGGGGGATCGAGAAGCCGGACGCCGGTTGTGTCGATGAGCTCAAAAAGTATCGCTTCCATGACATGCCAGACCTTGACACCGTTTCTGATGCAACCGGTCACGGTCGATGCGTTTCTGCCGCAGGCCATATGCATATGAAGGGAGGGGTTGCCTTCGTCATCCGGGAACAAGGTCCCGGTTCCGGCGATTTCGTGCACATTGTCGAGGATGTGCTCCATTGGGTTGATGGGCATCTCGATTCCCTGGTCCGGACCCACAATCAGCGTGCTACTTTCTGCAGCACCGCCAACAATAATCAAGGCCCCGGCTTTTATGGACTGTTCCCGTGCAAGTTTTTCAATTTCTTCGTGGACAATATCGCCATCTTCGAGACGTATCACAAAAATTCGTCCCTGCTGTGCCAATGAATATTTCATAAATTTTTTCCTTTCAATAGAGTGGGACTTGATGTCGGTCGGCAACGGGTTTTTTTGGGGGGGGTAATCGTATAATCTAAAAAAAAATCCATTTTGCCATTTTTTCATTGAAATTTTTTCATTTATTTAGCATAAGTACTTTTTTATTTCAATGTAATCCGCTTTTTCAAAGAATACGCCCCTCAAATAAGCGAAAAACGCTCTAGGGGGGCAGGGAATTCATCCATAAAAATACTATAAAATTCAATTTATTGTCTATTCACGAGGAGGCAGAGGATGTACAGAATACAAGCGGGGATACTGTGTTTGGTGATGGTTCTTGTTTTTGGATTGGCGCTGAACGTAGCCGGACAAGAAAAAAGCGAACCTAAAGCAGCCGTTGAGGATATGTGTGTCCCCATGGGTATTATTGAGCTGAAACCGGGTCCCTCGGTGGAGCAAAAGAAATCTTCGGTTGAATTCAATCATGGTAAACATTTTAATTATGATTGCCGAAGATGTCATCACAAGTGGGAAGCAAATACCAAAATTGCCAACTGTACAACGTCAGACTGTCATGACCTCCTTAAAGCTCCGAAACGGCCGACGAAATATCTGGTTTATACGGAAGAGGGTATAAAGTATTACAAATATGCCTATCATCAGAACTGTATCGGATGTCACAAAGAAATAAAAGTCCAAAGAAAAAAACTGGAAAGCGTATACCTGGCCGCTAAAAAAGAGCTGCCCAAAACCGGTCCGACCAGTTGCAAAGAGTGTCATCCCAAAGAATAGAATCGACAATATCGCCACGTTTTGTTACCGGCGCATGTAACGCCCAAAACACAGGATCCTTTTTAAGAACACACGGATTTTTATTTAGAAAACGATATATTGGTTTCGCGACAGGCATCTTCAAGACTGTATTCCGTTGCGGATCCGTTCTTTCTATTGATTCTGAATTGACTTAAACAGGTCGCACTTTTTAAAAAAGATCGTCCATTCCGCTCTCCGAGGCGTAGGCTCTTCGAGCCAGAGGCTGATCGATAAAACCTTATTATAAAAACTCCCCGACCGCTCAAACAATTACGCCCCTTACACGCTATCCCTGATTGAGCGAAATCTGTATGACCTTACAGGGAAAATAAGATGTCAAAACAAAAGAACACCATGGCTATCCTGAGAGAAAAAAGGATGCTTTTTATCATCATTTTAGTGGTTCTTTTTTTAATTGAACTCGAAATTTTTGCCGTTGCGGTCATGAAATCCGGCCGGAAATCGTGGCTGCAGGTGTTCGATGCCAAAGGGAACGTGATACATGAAGCAGACGGTCAAAATCTCAGCGAGTTCAATAAATATTATTTTGAAAAAACATTTGGTCCATTCGAGCAGTATCAGGTCAAACTGGTAACCAAGGATCGTCCGTTTCCTTTCAGAGCCTGGTTCGTTGCGGCCGTGGGCATCCCTGTCGGTGCAATGCTGCTGTTTGCATTTTTTGTCCGGACATATCAGTCTCTTTTTTATAAAGAAGAAAAAATGCCCCATGATCCTGATCCAAAAGAAACGGAATACGAATACCGGTTTGAAAAGATCATTGCGGCCGTCAGCAGGTTTAACATCTTTGCCATCGGCTTTCTGATATTTCTGACGGTATTTTTATACTGGGTCGTCCCCGATTTAATCGTCTATCTGGGTCGAGTGGGCACCGAAACGGTGACCCGATACAAGTGGATCTTCTTATCGGTTGCCGTCGTTTTCTTGGGTCTGATCATATGGACGATATATTTAAGGTATCTTCTGGCCCAAAAAACCATAGACAGTCAGACGGAAATCAATAAATACCGCATGCAGTTGGAGTACGATAAAACCGACCCTATTCCCCTTCAACTGGCGTGTGATTCGGAAGAAAATTCCGATACAAAGGTTTCATGAACATCGAATTTGTCTGTGCGCCCTCAAAGAGGACCTCGTTTGGGTAACAGACCCCCGGGAAAACGCCCCGTAAAAACCATTATTATCCTCAGATCTTCTTGTTTTGAAAAGCATTCCATCCAAAATCGTTTCAACAACTATTTTGCCTTGACATTTGCTTTGTCGTTTGAGATGAGAGAGGCTGATCGTTTTTTTAGTTGGGGGGCCATGCGGTTTTAACGGGTCGATTTCGCTCTGAGGGAACCATCACTTTTGCCAGCGTGACGACCTGAAGCTTAGGTCTAACATTGAAAGTATTTAGAAGGAGGTCAGAACTATGGCGGAGGGGATCGTAAAGTGGTTTAGTGACAAAAAGGGATTTGGATTCATCGAACGGGAGGACGGAACGGACATTTTTGTACATTACTCTTCCATCACTATGGATGGGTTCAAGACCCTTGCTGAAGGAGAAAGGGTGACTTTTGACGTGGAAGAAAGCGACCGAGGACCGGCGGCCAAGAACGTCCAGAAAGCTTAGATTCCGAAACATCAAAATATAAAAGGCATTTCATCGAAACAAAGATGGGATGCCTTTTTTATTTAGATCCGCCTGACGGCCCTGCTGCAAAAATCCCGCTTTTCCAGGACAGAGAGAAGATTCATGTGTTTTTCTCAAAATGCCGGATTATCTCCCCGATTTTTTCTTCAATGTACGTGGCAATCGATTGGGCCTGGTCCGATGTAATCGTCGCAATATCCGATGAAAGTCTTTCAATTTCTTGTTCATCAATCCCGGTGGTCATGTTGATCAAAAACGGGTCGACCTCCCCTTCAGCCAGCAACACCCCACAGGCGCCAAACGCGCCCATGAAT
>JAHECI010000371.1 GCA_024641825.1 Desulfobacterales bacterium
GGTGCGCGTGTTCTTGTAATTTTTAAGAAAGTATCAGAGGTCTGGAATATTCGAGATATCATTTGACGAATAGGGGCAAATCCATTTGACAGGGTTTCCCCTTTTTGTTTTTATTTATATGAAATCGATAAAAAAATTCTATGGGAATACGGGGGAAAACCATGGTTGAATACAAACTGCTTAATGAGATCAAGAACGCCTTTAAGACCCTTATGACTTTGGATTCCATTTGTGACGATAAAGAAGAGATGGAGTTTCTCATTGAGGCCTGCGCCCGCTATGTCAGCACAAATTACTCTGCCGAGGAAATCGAAAAGAGAATCGGAACCGTGGAAGATTTAATGGATATTTTTAAGGAATATCTGGATCATCTTAAATACCAGCTTTAAGGGAACCAAGATCCGATAATGAGTTTAAGGGACGATAATGACAACCATTGAAAGGGAATCGCTACAGATACCGGTGATTGCCGTTGGAAAAGGTTGGGTGGCCGTGGATAAACCTGCGGGGATTACCGTGCACAACCAACCCGGCAGGGATCTTTGCGCGTTGGTGTCCGCGTTGATTGAAAAAGAACCCGAGATCCAAAGACAGATGGATAAGGATCCCGATTTTGGGATCAATCCGGTTCATCGCCTGGACAAGGAAACCAGCGGTGTGATCCTTCTTGCCGGGGACCCGAAGACGTTTCGATTTTTTTCAAAACAGTTTGAAACCCGGCAGGTCAAAAAGCGGTATGTGGCTGTTTTGCACGGTCGGCTGGAAAACCCGAAAGGCGACGATTCATGGGGGACATGGCACTGGCCTCTGGCCAAATCAGCGGGGGGACGCCGTCATCCCCAGGGCGCCGGCCGTCGTCTTCCCAGCGAGACCCGGTTCCGGATCCTCCGACGCAGCCCCCGGTACACCCTGGTGGAAATGGAGCCCCTCACCGGCCGCAAACATCAGATCCGGCGCCATGCAAAAATATCCGGGCATCCGGTGGTGGGGGATGAGCGGTACGGATCGACGCGGTCCGTAAACTATCTTCGTCGCCATCTTGCCTTTGACCGTCTGGCGCTGCATGCCCGGAGCCTCACCCTGCATCTTCAAATGGAAAAAGACCCGGAAACACTGGAGACCCTGGAAATTCCCCAGGCGATGCAGGCACTGTTCGAAAATAACCTTTGAGTCCTCCCTCTCCTGGAGGCCTAAAAAAATTGATAATGCCCGCAAGTTGATGTATACAGCTTCAAGGACATCGAACCTTTAGAATCTGTTGGAGGAGTCATGTTATGTATCGGGCATCGCGGTGCCATGGGGCATGCGCCTGAAAATACGCTCAAGTCCATTGCTAAGGCTTTGGAACTCGGCGCCCCCTGGGTGGAAGTGGACGTGTATCCAGTGGACGGTCATCTGATGGTCATCCATGACAACCGGCTCGAACGAACCACCAACGGAAGCGGGTATGTATGGAAAAAAACGTTTTCATACCTGCGGGCACTGGACGCCGGCCAAGGAGAGAAAATCCCCACCCTCGAAGAAGTGCTCGATCTGATATCAAAACGGGCCGGGATCAACATCGAGCTGAAGCTGCCGGGGACCGCGGCATGGGTGACAAAGGTGATTCAGGAGAGGATTCGAACCCACTGGGACGTAAAAAAATTTCTGGTTTCTTCGTTCAATCATCATGAGATTGCTGCTGTCAGACAGTTTGACCCCCGAATTCGAATCGGCGCTCTGATTGCCGGCGTTCCTTTGGATTACGCACGTTTTGCTGAAAATCTGGGGGCCTATTCGGTGCATCAGAGCATCGAATTTGTCAATCGTGAATTCATCGACGATGCCCATGACCGGAATTTAAAGGTTTTTGTCTACACGGCCAATCATCCTGAAGATATCGCAAGGATGCACGCTTTGGGTGTGGACGGGGTCTTTTCAAACTATCCGGATCGGGTGTTGTCGTTTCTGGGATCGAAGCCGGCCCGGACCCCCGAGGGGCTGAGATCCGCTAAGCTTGAGTAGATATGGCCAAGATCATCATCGCCATCCATGGACTGGGGAACAAGCCGCCGAAAAACATTCTGAACGCCGGGTGGAAGGCGTCGATGCTCGAGGGGATTAAAAGAATCAGGAAGGCGCCGGGTCTGTTTTTTTAAACGATGGGGTAAAATGATGAACAGAGAAGAAATGCTCGCAAGAATTGCCGATGCCGGTCGGAAATGGGATTTTATTGTGATCGGCGGGGGCGCCACCGGTGTGGGGGTTGCCCTGGAAGCCGCCTCCCGGGGCTACCGGATCGCACTTTTGGAGCAAAACGACTTTTCATCCGGGACCTCCAGTCGAAGCACGAAATTGATCCATGGGGGCGTTCGGTATCTGCAGCAGGGAAATGTGGCCCTGGTATTAGAGGCATTGAAGGAGCGCGGCATATTGCGGCGCAACGCCCCCCATCTGGTGCACGATCTGCCGTTCATCGTTCCCACCTATGACTGGTGGGAAGGGCCGTTTTACGGAATCGGTTTGAAACTCTATGACATGCTGGCCGGTAAAGAGGGCTTCGGCCCCTCGGAAATTCTGTCCAAGGAAGAAACCGTAGAGAAAATTCCGACGGTGGAAACCGACGGGTTGCGGGGCGGGGTCATCTATCACGACGGGCAGTTCGACGATTCCCGCCTGGTTGTCAACCTGGCGCAAACTGCAGCGGAGCAGGGGGGGACCCTCGTCAATTACATAAAAGTGGTAAAGCTGATCAAAAAAAACGATCTGGTGGAGGGCGTCATTGCCCGGGATCTGGAAAGCGGCCGGGAGTACGAATTGAAATCCCGGGCGGTCATCAATGCTACGGGGGTTTTCAGCGACCGGATCCGCCGGATGGATGACCCTGGGACGCTGCCGTTCATGCGGCCCAGCCAGGGGGTTCACATTGTCCTGGACAGATCTTTTCTGCCGGGAAAAACCGCCATTATGGTTCCCCACACCGACGACGGCCGGGTGCTTTTCGCGATTCCCTGGCACCACCGGGTCCTTGTGGGCACCACCGACACGCCGGTGGAGGACGTGTCCATGGAGCCGTTGCCCATGGACCATGAAATAGAATTTCTGTTAAAGCATACCGCACGATATCTTTCCAAAGATCCTGAACCCGGAGATGTTCTCAGCATGTTTGCCGGTCTTCGCCCCCTGGTGAGCGCCAAACAGAATCTTGAAACCGCCACGATTTCAAGGGAGCACACCCTGTCGATTTCCCGATCCGGACTGGTAACCATTGCCGGGGGAAAATGGACCACGTACCGGAAGATGGCCCAAGAGACCGTGGACCAGGCCATTGTCCTTGCCCGTCTCAACCATCGGCCCTCGGTGACCGAAACCCTGCAGATACACGGGTATCACCATCATGCCGATCAGTTCGAAAATTTAAAGGATTACGGGACGGATGCGCTGGAAATACAGAGACTG
>JAHECI010000064.1 GCA_024641825.1 Desulfobacterales bacterium
GAATAGCTGACGATGTCCCAAAGAGAGTAACTTACGATGAGGACCAGGCTGTGCCAGTCCTCTATGGAGCGGGTCAGAATGCTTTTAAGTAGCTTTCTCCTTCGTTCTTGGCATGGACGACATGGATTTTTGGCATTCTTCAACTCGTCATCCGTCTTGCCCATGTCATGCCAAATTATTCGTGCCCCCCGTTTAACCCAATAAGAATCGATCCTTTTTATTTCTTCGTCGGGATATCTGTGAACCGGAAAGGCTCCGGTATGGGCCGTAAAATCGAATCCGAATTCTTCCTTGGCCTTAATGATAAGATCCATAACCACAGACGAGTCTTTGCCTGCTGAAAATAACAGGATAATATTTTTTTTATTAAAGCTTTCGAGTATTCGTTTGTGTTCCGATCTCCAATGAGTATAATTTAAGTCTGAGTCCATATTTGCCTTCAAAATGAAAGGGGGTTTGATATTGATATAATTTCGGAATTATAGGATATATTTTTCAATCTTTGAGCATCGACTTTAACGCCCAAACCCGGGCTGTTCAAAGGCCCTGCTTTGCCGCCCGGCTCAAAAGATACATTTTCTAAGGTCGTATTTTCCTTTAACATGAATTCATCATAGGAACCATCATAGTATACGGCATCCCCGCAGAGAAGACACAGCGCCCTGCCTGCAGCAGAAAGAATGCCGGATTCGCCCAGTTGACATCCGATTTGGAAAAGAATGCCCTTGGTCCGCAAGTAGTCAATTATCTTGAGTGAATTTCTAAATCCGCCGCATTTGGATAGTCTGACGTTGATCATCTTGTAATAGCCCTCTTTAGCGATCTTTTCCATATCGACGAAAGAGCATGCCGACTCATCGGCCATCAGGATCACGCCTTCGGTCTGCATGCGGGCGGCAAAATCGGCGATGTCCGGTTCGTCCGGCATCATGGGCTGTTCGACGACCTTGATTTTGTATTTTTTTATCAATGGGATGTGTTCAAAGGCAAGTTTGCGGTCCCAGGAGCAATTGATATCCACCCTGATATCATGATTCCCCCCGAACACCGCGTGAACCGTTTCGACGATTTCTTTATTTTGCTCGAAATCTTTCCCCAGTTTCAGCCGGAGTGTATTTATTTTCATTTTCTGAATCAATCGGCACAGTTCCATTATCTTCTGGTTATTATCCAGTGGAATTGCGGCGCCGTAATAAATATTGTCGGCAATGAAATCTTTGGAGAAATAGTCCATGATGTATCGATCTTGACTTTTGCCCAGGGCATCTAACAGCCCTGTTTCGAGGGCGCAGATCGCAGCATTCTGCTCCTTTCCACGGGTAATATCATCGATGAAATTCCATATCTGTGAGACATCGTTCAATTCCCGGGGAAACGTATCTTGCTGTATGAAATGGCGAATGCTTTTGAACGTACTTTCCGGCGACTCACCCGTTACGTAGGATCTGGGTGCGCCTTCTCCGAATCCTATAATTTCTCCCTGTTCGGCGATGATTTCGACGATGATGTTATTGACGGAAGATCTTTTTCTTAAAGAATGAGAAAATTCGAATGAAAACGGGAGGGTTATCCGATGTATTTTGACTTGATTTATTCGCACGCTTCCTTCCTTGCGTCAATGGAGAGTGATGATTGATTGGAATTGTCGGCGGGCAGTGTCAGCGTGAATACGGACCCTTTATTGACGTCGCTTTTAACTTCGATTGTTCCGTATTGGTCTTGCATGTTTTGATGGGCTATAAACAGGCCGAGACCGGTCCCCTTGTGCATATCACTCTTATGCTTGGTGGTAAAATATGGATCAAACACCTTACCAATATACGATGGAGGGATCCCGGTACCATTGTCCTTAATTTGGATGTGAATAGATTTTTTTTCCTTGTCAGTGAAGGTCTTTGTTGTCAGCTCGATCTTACCGCCTTTTGGGGTAAAGTCAACCGCATTTGAAAGAAGATTTAAGATAACCTGCTTCATCTTTTCTGGATCCATCCATACTTGACTGATGGTCGTATCAAACCGGCGGATCACATGGATTCTTTTAGCATTACTTTGGGGCGAAATAAGAAGAATCATTTTGTCGATTAAGTCATGAAGGTCGGCAGGTTCAAAATGAGATTCTTTGGTATTCACCAGATCCAGAAGCTCTGTGATAAGGTTATTTATCCGGCGGGTCTCTTCCATTGCAATATTATGGAAGTTTTCCCGGAATTCTTTGTCATCGTATTTCTGCGGCATCATCTGGATGAACGTTCCGATGGCGGTCATGGGATTTTTTATTTCATGGGCCAGTCTTGCCGCCAGGTTGCCCAAAAAAGAGAATTTTTCGGAGCGACTCAATAGCGCTTGAGATTTTTTCAGCTCCGCCATCTGTTCCTGGAGACTGCTGTAAAGTCTTGCGTTCTCTATGGCGATGGCGATCTGCGGTGCGAAGACCTCCAGTGTTTCCCGAGTTTCCTGGGGGACGCCTTTCCCATCGATGGCATCCGTGGCAATGACTCCGATTACCTTGGAACGGGTAATAAGGGGGACAACATATACCGACGTCGGTTTGACATGGGTCAACATAATATTTTCTTTCCTAAGGCTCGAACCCTTTACCTCGGGTACATACTCCGGCCGACCCGTATTGGTTACCCGTGCCAGGATGTTGCTTAAACGATCAAGGGGAACTCTGTAGTTTTTGATTACATCGGGCATTTCGCCGTGTAAGCCCATGCCGTGAATATATTCAAGCCCTCCTTCATCTTCATTAACGAGCATGATTACGGCACGGTTGATCCGGCATACGTTGGACAGAAGATTCATGATTACGGTAAGGAGATGTTTTAAATCGAGTAAAGAAAGGATCGCTTTGCCCGTCTCGTGGATGGCCGTCAGCTGCTTTATTTTATAATTCAGTTCTAAATTGAGTTGATTGACCTCTTCATATTTTTCTTCGATTATTTTTTTGTCTTCCTCCATTTCAGCGATGGTTTCCATCAGCACCGATTTTGTGGTGAAAAACCTTGAAAAAATCTCATAAAGTCTGTTCCGATGAGACCATTTTATATGATATTCGCAGTAGGGGTCGCCTTCAAAATAGCAGCATTTTTCTTTAAGGTCGACGGGCTTCCCTCCCCATATGAGGGGCATGGAAGTATAAGTCCCCTGATTATACAGGCATATGTCTTTGGTTACATCCATCTCTGGATTCCAGTAAAGGCGCATTACGGCCCTGTTTCTCTCAATTTTAACAATATCCACTCGTTTACTTTTGTTCCACTTGTCATTTATTTTTTGAGCGTTTTTTATAAGTTTTTTTATCGACCAGAACGCTTTGATGATGATCCGCTGGGCATAGCCCAGGGAGGCTTCTTCAAAAGCGTGCCTGCCCATTTTGAAGGCGGCCATTTCATCATTCAGCATACATCTCGTCCGCTCGTATAATTTCGAAATAACCTTGCAGGAAACCCAATTGTTGGGATCACTTAAAAAGCTTTCAGGGTCCGGAAGAGAATCGATTTCAGGGTCAAGGTTTTCCAGAAGACTGGAATAGTCCCCCTGATATTGATCCTTCACATAATTGATGATGGCCCTGGAATTAATGCAGCTGGTTTCTTTTTCCATGTTTATTTTTGCCTAAAACCGGGTGCTTTGCACCCGGTAGCAAATGTAACGATTAAAGCACTATCGTGCTTTTGCCTTCTCGGCCAATGGCCAAAAATTCAAACCACCCGTTTTACGGGTGGCCGTTGACGCATCATAAAGGTAAATTTCGGGTGCTTCTTCGATCTGACATCCGTGGATTATAAATTTTAGTCAAATCCGGGACCAACTTCCTGAACGTTGCAAGGCTTTCGCCCTGCACGTTAAATATCGTCCTGTTCTCGTCCTTGAAGCATTTGTCCGGGAGAATACTGTCCGTTAGAGACTGGGCCGGAAGTCTGAAAAAAGGCATGATGTTCAAGAGCGCATTCTGAAGTTTCGGCGTGTAATTGGAAAGGTTGAAGATTTTTTTAGAATAATCTAGAATGGTTTCAAAATCCAAGTTTTTAGAGGGTTTTCGGACAATATTTTGCCCAAAAACGCCGTTGTCTTCAAAAACAACATCCGGAAGAGAAACGGCGAGGTCATATATCTTGGTTTTGGGATATACATGACATTCTCCGATCTTAAAAACATGTCCTCCCGGGCCTGTGTTCTTTGACAACTTTTGGGCAAAGGCGAGGCTTTCTTTTAGATCTTCTTCCGTGTCACCCGGGTATCCTGCAATCATGAAGATCATCATCGGAATTTCATTCCGGGCGGCTTCTTTGAAGATGGATAGGGTATTTGCCAAATATTTTTCATAGTGGGATCGATCTTTGACCTTATTCATCCGTCTTAATGTGTGGTAGCTGGCTGACTCGAATCCAAGGGCAATTGCCCCGCAAGAATCTGAAATCTCAGATATCATGGATGGATCCAGAACATCGCAACGGGTTTCAAAATTAACTTTTAAACCCAAGGATCGAAGCAACGGGAAGATATCAAAGGATTTGAAAAGCGCATCGCTGACCAACAGGGTCTGGGCGTTGGTCTGATGTCGTAAATTTTTCAGATCCAGATGGATGATATCGCTGGGGACGACTTTTCTATGGGGGCGTAGGGACGATTCCATACAAAAATTACAGTTATAGGGACATCCCCGGCTGAAGGCATACGGTAGAATATCATATCCGCCGGGATGTTTTAATAAACTTGGGTTTAGAAGCGCTTTTTTGCTGAGGTCAAACGGTTTTCCTTTCCGGGTGTGGTGGATTTCGCCGTCTGTTTTCCAAACCAGGTTGGGAATGTTATGGTCAAGGGGATTTTCATTGCTTTCTAAGGATTCGATGATTTTGAGGGCGGATATTTCACCTTCACCCAACACGATCAAATCGACGGCTGAGGTCCTGGAAAATATTTCTTTGTAATAAAGGGTTGGAAAGTATCCGCCTAAAAATATAAAAATATCCGGATGAACTGCCTTGATAAGACCGCACAGATTGATAACTTCTTCCGCCTGTGAAATCGCCGTGCATGAGATTCCGATTCCCTTGGGTTTTATGCTGGACAGATCTTTTAAGAATTCCCTGAATATCTGTTCTTTTCCATCTTTGGTCAGCGGTAAACCGTAGTCCATGGGTAGGGATGTCACTTTAATTTCAACTTCGGGGAGGTTGAATTTAACAAAGCTTGCGATTTCCAGGATGGACAATGGATACGCGGGAACATACATTCCTGTATTTTTCGAAATCGGTTCAACAAATAAGAACATTATAAAATCCTTTTTTAAACAATAGAAGGCTTCAAAACCGGAACCGTTGGCGGTGCTTTGACATCAGCACCCGAGGGGGCGAATAGATCCAACTCTTGGTATTTCTTCCACTGATACCATTCTTCGGGATATTTGTATATATTATGTTCCATAAATTTTAACACCATAGCTCCCAAAGACATATTTAGGGATCGTTGATACTTTTTTGTGATTTCTTCGTATGGCGTTGCCATAAATTTATATCGATGATTATCATCTCGGTGCATAAGACCGAAAACAACGGCGGCCCCGCACCTTTTTGATAGGATGTTAACAGTTTTGTCCACATGGATCTGTTTGCCCAGAAAAAACAGCTTGTCGGAACGACTCGGTTTCCACTCATCGATTTCGTCGCACTGGGTTATTACAATTCGATTGGCCCTGAGGTCATCAAAAATTGCCCGTATTATATTGGGTGTCTGGTCTGCGTCGATGATTTTTGTCAAAAAATTGTTTGCCTGCTCAACCGAAGCCGTCCGTAAATCCTTTGATTTAAATTTTGCGACGATGGAAACCGGGAAATTGTTTGCACCGAGAAACGCCGGAATGAACTCAACGCCGCCGAAATGTCCTGTGATCAAAAGTATTCCCTTACCCTTTGCAAGCCCTTTTTTGATGGCGTCCAGGTCTTCACTTCCCATGTGGTTCACAACGAAATTTCGCAATGTTCCGGCAGTGGCATAGGCGTTCAAAAATTTTTCAAAGTAATGACAGAATATCCCTCGAAAAACGTTTTTGGTCATCGTTCTTATTTCAGGCATGTATTTTTGATCGGAAAAAACGGTTTTTACAGCTTTTTTGATTTTCCATCTTTCTTTCGAGTTAAAGAAAAAGTATAATTTCCCCAGCATTCTGATGTAAAAGAAAGTTATTCTCCATCCAAGCAGTCTGCACATAAAAATGTTAAACCGCCATTGAAGAAAAGAGCTTAAGTTAAGCTTCATGATACGTCCTCCTTTAGGGATCGAAAGGTTTAAATACGGCGGGTGAATTGTGAACTCATGGGCCCTAACCAATTGGACCCATTGAAATAGAAAATTTTGGGGGAATGGGTTATTATGGAAATTAGCCGATGAATAAAAAATGAGGGTATATGAACCCCCATTGGCCCGGTAATGTTCTGCTTTTTATCTCCCAACAGCCGCCCCTGTGGTTTTATAAGCAGATGGGCTAAATATCAAATGGTTGTAAATTTCCGATCAAAAAGCGTGCCAAAAAACATACCCCTGCGTCGGGATTTGAAAAAAACCGTTTTTAATGTACTGTGGGTGTTGCCGGAGATCTTTGATCCATTGGGCATTCTTTTACCTCATAACAGCGTGTGGATCGCCGGAGTGTTCAATCGATTCCATGAATATTATTATTCAATTATAGGCCCCAGGCTTAAACTTGCACATAAAAATGTGCAAGGACGCACATTTTTATGTGCACTTGTCTGTTGAGCCGTCCATGATTGACGATGATTCAATTTTGTGTTCATATGAATTTCTATATTTCCCGGTATTCGGTCCGACCGGAAGATTAAAAAAACATGGCATAGAAATTGCTTTATTATTCTGTATGAAACAGTATAGATCCAGTAGGATTTATACCGGAAAACCGTTGATGGTTTCGTAAGATTTTATTTCTCTCATTTTTTAAGCATTTTTTGGGATATGACCTATGAAAAATAATGATACAATTCTAGTCGTTGATGACGAAAATGGCGTCCGCCAATCTTTTAATATGGTTCTCAAAGACAAATACCATGTGCTCCTGGCCGAAACAGGACAAGAAGCAATGGATATTTTTAGAAAAAATTCAGTTGATCTGATTCTCCTCGACATCCTTTTACCGGATATCGACGGTCTTGATCTTTTGTCAAAACTCGTCGAAACAGACCCGAACACGGAAGTTATCATGGTTACCGCTGTAAATGAAATTCAATCGGCGGTAAAGGCGATTAAGCTGGGGGCGTATGAATATATCATTAAACCTTTTGTGGTGGATGATGTATTGACCGTGATCAACCGGGCTTTGGAAAAACGACGCCTTGTAAAGGAAGTTGCCTATCTTAGAAACGAGCTGGAACGGTACCACCCTTTCGAAAAGATGGTCGGTAAAAACAGAAAGATGAGAAAAATTTTTGAGCTGATCTCAACCATCGCCATCAGCAACGGGACCGTACTTGTTCAGGGAGAAAGTGGAACCGGAAAAGAACTGGTGGCCCGGGCCATACATAACCTCAGCAATAGACGCCGTGAGCCGTTTGTGGTGATTAATTGTGCCGTCATACCGCCGACCCTGATGGAGAGCAAAGTCTTCGGGCACAATAGAGGGGCATTTACAGGGGCTGTCGCTACCAGTATCGGAAAGCTTGAGCTTGCGGATAGGGGTACGGTCTTTCTCGATGATATCGATTCTCTGGATGTCAATATGCAGGCAAAACTTTTAAGGATTATCCAGGAAAAGGAATTTGAAAGACTGGGCAGCCCAAAGGTTATCAAGGTTGACGTCAGGTTCGTAGCAGCTTCCAATAAGAACGTCAAGAAATTGATTTCACAGGGTAAATTTCGGGAGGATCTTTATTATCGGCTCAATGTTTTCCCCATATGGTTACCCCCGCTGAAAGAGCGAGGAGAGGATGTTTTGTTGCTTCTGGATCACTTTTTGGAGTTGAATTCCCAAAAGACCGGTAAACCCCCAAAAAGGTTTTCAAAAAGAGCGGTTAAAGTGCTCATGGAATACGATTGGCCGGGGAATGTCCGGGAGCTTGAGAATCTGGTGGAAAGATTGTTTACCATTACCGAAGGTCCGGTGATCCATCTTGAGGGTCATACTTCATTTAATATTTCTGATAAGGAAATTAAGGGGTTACCTTTAAAAGAGGCTGTGAGTATATTTGAAAAAAAATATATTTCTGAAGTTCTTGAAAGCGTTGATGGAAATCGGACAAAAGCCTCGGATAAACTTGGCATTCATCGTAACACCCTATTGTCAAAAACCAATGAGTTCGGTCTGAATTTGAACAAATAAAACCTGGATGGACAGCCCCGTCGCCCACCCCCAAATTTTCTACCTGAACGTATCCACCCCCATGTATCGCCAATAGCGTTAAAAGCCTTTTGACATACGCCGGTTCTTTCTAACGATCCCTAAGCCACTCAAACAGCATCCGATTTAAAAAAAGATCATCCATTCCGCTGGTACTCAAGGAGTTAGAATAAAAACTCCCCGACCCCTCAAATAATCTGGAAATCATCCAAAAATCGAAACCACCATGCACATAAATATGTGCAACGGTGCACATAAAAAATGGCGCTTTCCGTGTTGAGCTGGAACAGGGAGGGGGGTTCTCGCAGTTTATCGAAAAAAAATTACGAAAAAAGTACATTTTTTTTAATAAAAAAACAGGGACGCCTCTGTTACATAGGGTGGCATTAAAAAATGCACCGAACCTTCGATGATAACCGTGTTCGAACTGCTTGGAATCGGTTTGTCCAGATGCTGACATGCACCTCACTTTATATATTAGGCATCTTTTTTTCATTTATCCTTGACATGAAAATTTAAAATGTCTATAGGACTTCTCTTAAATGTATTTATCCTTATTTTTTCGCCTGATACGGTCGATTAAGTAAAAAAACTTAATGTCATTGATCTCTGATAGACACTAGAGTTAGGAATTTGGAGCACTCCTAAATATGAGGCTGAACAATCTACTGGCGCAAGAAAAAACCGCCATTGTAAAAAAGTGGTTCGTCTCGGCCATCGATACGTATCCTTCCGACACCGCAAAATTTTTAAAACACCAGAAGGATCCTTTTGCCAACCCGGTCGGCAGAACCATTTACCGCGGGCTGGAGGCATTATTTGATCAGCTCCTTGGGGATATGGATTATGAAACCATTACGTCCTTCCTTGACCCGATCATCAGAATCAGAGCTATTCAGAATTTTTCCCCTTCACAAGCTACCAAATTTATCTTTTTTTTAAAAGATGCTGTCAGAAAACACACACAGAAAGAAGTATCCGAAGCACGACTTTTCAACGAACTGCTGTTGTTTGAGTCAAAAATCGACAAACTCAGCCTGATTGCCTTTAATTTATACATGCAATGCAGGGAGAAGATATACGAACTCAAAGCCAATGAGATGAAAAACAGGACATTCAGGGCTTTCGAGCGGGCGGGCTTGGTGAGTGAGATCCCGGCGGACACGCCGGATCTGGTTAACAATAATATATGTAAAGAGGCTTCTAACGATACATAGATTTTTCATCGGATCGTGCCGGCTTTTTTATTAAAGCGGCGTGAACCATTTGAGATAGCGTCTATTGTCGTCATGGGGCCATTGAGTGAGGTAATGATATAATGAACATTAGTTACATGTATTCCCTCATAGCGGTCATCGTTCTATTTCTGCTTGCTTATGTCGGTGTTAAATTTCCGGGGGGCGAGGTATTTTTCGGCATTATCATACCTTATCTGGCGCTCATAATTTTCATTCTGGGATTTATCAACCGCGTTTTAGACTGGGCCCGTTCTCCGGTGCCGTTCCGAATTCCCACAACATGCGGACAGCAGAAAACTATGCCCTGGATCAAACCGGCCAACATCGACAATCCGTCCACCACCGGCGGCGTTATCGTACGGATGATCCTCGAGGTTGTCTTTTTACGGTCGTTGTTCAGAAATACAAAATGTGAGCTAAAAGAGGGCGACAAAATTTCCTATGAATGGGAAAAATGGCTGTGGCTTTTTTCGCTGACATTTCACTGGGCGTTTTTCACCGTACTGTTCAGACATCTGCGATTATTTACCGACCCGGTACCGGCCTGTGTGGACTTGGTGGCAAAACTCGACGGTTTTCTCCAGATCGGCTTGCCGGGACTCATGTTGTCCGGCGTCGCCCTTTTGGCAGCCGTGACACTTCTGTTTTTAAGAAGAATACTTATTCCCCAGGTGAAGTACATTTCACTGGGCTCGGACTATTTTCCCCTTTTTCTTATTTTCGGCATCGCCTTTACCGGCATCCTGATGCGGTATTTTACCAAGGTGGATATTGTGGGTGTCAAAGAATTCACCATGAGCCTGGTCACCCTTAACCCTCATGTTACAAAAGGGATCGGCGGTGTCTTTTATGTCCATCTATTTTTTGTCAGTGTTCTTTTGGCATATTTTCCGTTTAGCAAACTCATGCACTTGGGGGGAATCTTTATGAGTCCCACCAGAAACCTGGCGAATAACAGCCGCGCCAAAAGACATGTCAACCCGTGGAATTACCCGGTTAAGATTCATACATACGACGCTTATGAAGATGAATTCAGGGAAAAAATGATAGAAGCAGATCTCCCTGTGGAAAAAATGATGGCGCCGGAAACGCCGGAGGAACCGGAGGAAAAGGAGTAAATAATGTCAGATGTCCCAAAACCTGAGGAATTGTTTTCAAACATAGATTATCAACCTCCCCGAACGGGATGGATGGATACCCCGGTTGATATCCAAAAGGGTATCTATTCTTATGCTGCAAACCCAAAGAGCGTTGAATATCTTAGCCTTCCCTATCCAAGACAATGGAATCCCGTCGAAGAAGATTGGCAGCTGCCTGAAAACTGGAAAGAGATAATTTCCAAAGGATTCAGAGAACGGCTGGACCGGTTTCGATCGGTTAAAGTATTTATGGACATCTGTGTCCGCTGTGGTGCCTGTGCAGACAAATGTCACTTTTTTATCGGGTCCGGCGATCCCAAGAACATGCCGGTTCTCCGGGCGGAGCTGCTTCGCTCGGTATACAGAAACGACTTTACCACCGCCGGTAAAATTATCGGATCCATGGGAAAGACCTTCAAAAAGATTATCGGCGCCAGGGAAATGACCCTGGATGTCTTGAAAGAGTGGTGGTACTACCTGTTTCAATGCTCAGAATGCCGGCGCTGCTCGGTTTTTTGCCCCTACGGCATTGATACGGCCGAGATTACCATCATGGGCCGGGAGCTCTTGAATCTATTGGGCCTCAACATCGACTGGATTGCCACCCCTGTGGCCAATTGCTACAGAACAGGAAATCATCTCGGAATTCAGCCCCATGCGTATAAGGATATGATGGATTTCTTTGCCGACGACATCGAAGAGATCACCGGGGTAAAGGTGGAACCCAGTTTCAACAGAAAGGGCGCCGACATCCTGTTCATCACCCCCTCCGGAGATGTTTTTGCCGACCCCGGCACCTACTCTTGTATGGGCTACATGATGTTGTTTCACTTTTTAAAGGAGAAATATGGATTCGACATCACCTGGAGCACCTATGCTTCCGAGGGGGGCAATTTTGGTTTTTTTACCTCCCATGAAACGATGAAACGGCTTAACGCAAAGATGTATGCTGAAGCCAAAAGATTGGGGGTGAAGTGGATTCTGGGCGGAGAGTGTGGTCACATGTGGCGGGTCATTCACCAGTATATGGATACCATGAACGGGCCGGCCGACTTCCTGGAAGATCCGGTTTCGCCCATCACCGGCACCAAATTCGAAAATGCCAAATCGACCAAAATGGTTCACATTACCGAATTTACGGCCGATCTTATCAAGCACAACAAACTCGACCTCGATCCCAGCCGCAATGACCATTTGAAGATTACCTATCACGACTCCTGCAACACATCCCGGGGAATGGGGCTGCTGGAAGAACCCCGGTATGTTATTAAAAATGTATGCAATAATTTTTATGAAATGCCTGCCAATACGATCCGTGAACAGACGTTCTGCTGCGGCAGCGGATCCGGCCTCAATGCCGGAGAGAATATGGAGCTGAGGATGCAGGGCGGACTGCCGAGAGCCAATGCGGTTAAATATGTCCATGAAAAACATGGGGTGAATATGCTGGCCTGTATTTGCGCCATCGACCGGGCGGCCTTGTCTTCATCCATGGAGTACTGGGTTCCGGAGGTGGAAGTCACCGGCGTTCACGAACTGGTAGCAAATGCACTGATTCTGCCCGGTGAAGGAAAGAGAACCACAGATCTGCGCAGTGAACCCCTTCCGGGAATGGAGGATGATGATGCCGAATAAAAAGCAGATGTATGACAAAGGAAAAGTTGTAATCGGCCTTTGTATCCTCGTGGCCTTGATGACCTTTCCTTTCTGGTTTAACCTCGGAAAGGCCGCTCCACCGCCCGACCCCAAGCTGAGTGAAAAGGCGAAAGCCGCCAAAGAGTGTGTGATGCCCAAGGCATACATGACGTCGGAACACATGCAGCTTCTGAATGAATGGCGGGACACGGTTGTACGGGATGGCAAGAGGATATTTGTAAACAGCAGTGGGAAGAAATTTAATATGAGCCTTTCCAGTACATGTCTTGATTGTCACACGGATAAGGCTGAATTTTGTGACAAGTGTCACAATTATGCTTCGGTAACCCCTTACTGCTGGGATTGCCACATCGACCCGAAGGAGGCAAAGTGATGAAAAGCAGTAGACGACGCTTTTTAAAAATAGCTGGAATTTCAGCGCTGGGTTTAGGGGCCAAACCGGTCCTCGATGTCTTGGCTTCCTCTGGTGAAACGGCAGCACCGAAAATAACAA
>JAHECI010000065.1 GCA_024641825.1 Desulfobacterales bacterium
CTTTAATCAATTAATCGTTAACTACCTCTCCGAAACGGGGGCCCATCGGAAAATTCCGGTTTCCCCCGCGAACGCTCATCGCTTGCAGTTACCTACATAAATAAATTTGGTTTTTGGCCGACTAAATTTGTCATGCTTTTATACTAACCGTCACCCAGATGACACAGGGATTATGCCCCGGGGCTTGCCCCAGGAAGATCCACTTTTGAATCCAACACGCTTAATCTATGGATATCGCTTCTTTTCGAACACCCGGGATTCATGTCCGGGAATCACTTTATAGATGTCCCCTTTTACGATCTCATCGATTAATTCAAAGCTTTTCCACATGGCCTCCATATCCGTATAGACACCGGACATGATATACGGCTGGTTGCTTTGGGGATCTCCTTTCATATTATCGTAGGTAGGAACGGCATCCCCGGCAATGACATAAGCCCCCTCGTCGGTATCCACGACAACGCCGAGTCCTCCGGGGCTGTGACCGGGAAGCGGTATGGTTCTAACGCCCGCCACAATTTCTTTTTCCTTCATATCCACAGTTTTAATCCGGTTTATGACCTTGAGAAACAATGGCTGAATGCCCAGCTGCAGCGCCTCATAGGCGGCATACAGGCAGGGTGTCGGATTCATGGCAAACTTCAATTCCACGTCGGATACGATGAACTGGGCGTTGGGAAACAGTTCAACTGCGCCCACGTGATCCCAGTGAAGATGTGTCAGAATGACGATATCAATCTCCTCGGGTTTGACGCCCGCTTTTGCCAGTGCACCCGCCATCTCTTGTTCGGGGGACCGCGGCTCGGCTTTGAAGTAGGGATGGTATTTCAGTGACCGCTCCATATCCGGGGGACCTGCATCCACCACTATTTTTTTCTCCGCTCCGCCGATATACGCTGCAACAGTTTTTCCGATGGCCCGCTCCCCAATAAATTTCCTGAGGAAAAACAAACTTCTATCGTAAGCTGCATCCCCCATATCCAGGGGAATTATAAAATTACTCATCTTCCTCCTCCATAATCTGCGCTGGTCGGTTGTCTTTTTCCAATCCTCACACGCGCTTTAATTTTCCGGAATAACGTTCCCGGTCCACGATCTTGAAAAAAACAATCACATAAAGGATTTTACACGACCCAGAATGTCCCGCATCTTTAACATCATTGTCGAAAGGTCATCTTTTTCTGCTTTTCTATCCATGCAATACTTCATATACCGATAGACCCAGCTGCTGATGGGGAAATTCACCTTGGTTGTTTGTCTGAGCTTCCGCGCCAGAGAAATATCTTTAAAGGCGGTACTGAAGGGGACCCCCATATCGAACTTGTTCTTGAGAATAAACTTTGGGAACCTGACTTCCGTGGCAAAACTGCGGGCAGTGCCGTGATTGAACACATCGATCATTGCATCCGCAGACAACCCGATTTTCTCCCCCAGAATAACCGCCTCGCAGACGGCGAAAAATGTTGTGAAAGACAGCTGATTATGAATCAGCTTGACCGATTGTCCGCTCCCGGACGCGCCCATATACACGACCTTGTGGCTTATGGACTCGAATACGGGCAGGCATCGTTCATGGGCTTCTTTTTTACCGCCGACCATGACGACGATCTTGGCGTTCTGAGCCCCTAAGGCGCCCCCCGAAATCGGTGCATCAAGGAATTCTATCTGGTCGTCGGTTAAACGTTTGGCGATACTTTTGGAAAATTCGGGATCGGTTGTCGTCATGTCGGCGATAATCGTCCCGGGTGCGGCGCCACTGACAATGCCGTTGGTCGAGTACAGAAGCTCTGTAACGTCATCCGAGTTGTTTACAATGAGAAATATGATGCTGCTCTTTGCTGCCAACTCGGCAGGTGTAGATGCAATAGAGGCCCCGAATTCCCTGAATTCATTGTTTATATTTTCTCTTCTCGTATAAATGGTTAATGGATACCCTGCCTTCAATAAATTCTGGGCAATCGGATATCCCATAATGCCCGTCCCAATTAGTCCGATTTTTTCCATAGTGGTGTCTCACTCTTCCTTTGTCGGTAGATCCGGATGTTATTCCAACCGTTTTCAAGATTTTGTTTATAAGAGACCTATCGATCCAAACATCCCGGCACGCCTTCGCGTTGGCAATCCGTCCGTCTTGAATCAGATGGGATTATCGTTTTTTCCGACCCTTGACATTCTCCTTGTTTCGTTGTGACAAAGCGGCAAACCCCTTCATTTCACAGTCCGCAGCCTTTGCATAGAAGGGCCGGCTTTGCTTGAATACGATGGCCCCTGACGGACAAATCTCGGCACATGCGGGATTGCCGTCGCACAACTCACACTTAAAGGCCTTTTTTGCTTCCCCGGAAAAGAGCATGGCGCCAAAAGGACACGCACCGACGCACTGGCCACAACCGATGCAGCGATCTTCATCCACCACCACTCTTTTTGTTTGATCCGTCGTTCGTTCGATGGCACCCGCGGGGCAGACGGCCAAACAGGGGGCATCTGCACACTGCCGGCAGGTCGAAACAAAATTATAGGGAAGCGGATACGTCCCTTCCAAAAAAGCTATGGCGGCGATTCGAGATTTGGAGGGATTCATCTCCCTTTCATTTGCATATGCGCAGGCCAATTCACAGCTCCTGCAGCCCGTACATTTCTGAGAAACTATTTTTAATTGCTTTGGCATAATATGACCTTCACTTTCCAAGAACCGGTATGGTGAAACCTAGATCAAGCTCTTCCAGAATCTCACGGGTCGGAACCCCTTCTTGATCCCAATTTGACATCTTATAATAGGCCTGCAGAACTCTCTCAAAGGTTGGTGCTATTGATTTCCCTTGTGCAGGGCCGTCAACCGGCGGCGTTCCCAACCGTTGAGAAAAACTGTCGTGCTCCTTGGTCATTCCCTCCCGGACATTAAACATGCGCATCAGATTCACCACTCTCTTGCCGATCCTCAACGCATGCGCCATGTCATAATCGCTCCCCGTCAGGGTGTTCAGGGTTTTGATCATGGTTTCTCCCGAAGCGGTCTGATAGTAACAATAGAGCAGACACTCTTGGAACTGACGCCACCACGCCGACTTGGCATTCACTTCCCCAAGATATTCATCCGGTTCTGCCGTCGGTTTTTCAATGGCCAGGTCTTCGGAACCTCTTGCCGTATAGTCCACCGCTTCCTGGCTGCCGGTGTCCGCAACGACTTGATTGAACAGGGTTCCCCATCTTGACCGAGGATCATGGACATGGGGCGCATTTCCTTTCTTCACATAAACGGCAATACTGGGGAACTCCCCGCCCAGTTTGTCAGAGGACCGCTTGACACCTTCAGCCAGGAGGTCACCGATGCCTTCCCTGCGACTGATGCGCCGCATCATCTCGGCGGCCGCTTCGGCATCTCCCCACTTTAAAGCAATCCCATCGAGCTCTTTTTTGCCGATCATTCCTTTTTCGTATCCTTCCATCATCATGCTGATGAGGAAGGTTAACTCCTTGGCATCCATCCCCAGGTCATCGTTCAATGTGTTGAGCATGGTCGGCGTACCCGGATCGTATATGCCCCAGTTGGGGCCGAAGCCGGCCAGGATTTCATACTCCACTTCTTCCCCGATGGCGCCCTTATAGGGACCGCGGGTTACCTGTACCGCATGGCAGTGGGTAAACGTGCATTGGTAACATGAACGGGGCAGGCTCTTGTGCGCTTTTTTGCGGATATAGTCCCCATCGAATTTTTCGGTTCCGGAGAACACATTGGTCGTTAAATTCTTGACCGGCGCCCAGCCTTTTTTATGGGCATTCAAATAAAAACCGATGGTCCCCTTCTTCCCCACCGATTTTCCCATACCGGTGTTATGGGCCTCATCCCGCCACTGTCGGATATTTTCGAGAAACGTTTCCGAATCTGCCGGATCGACGGGAATCGCCTGGTTTCCATGAACGACGATGGCTTTCAACCCTTTGGATCCCATGATCGCTCCGACCCCTCCGGTTGCCGCAACATGGCCCCGATCGTTCATCACGCAGGCAAATCGAACCAGGTTCTCTCCCGCCGGCCCGATGGCGGCCACACTGATATGATGGTCGATATCCGCTTCTCCATACTTCTTCCGAAGCCATTGATCGGTTGCGAAGGTTCCTTTGCCTGCCAGCTTGGATGCATCCTCGATGGTCGCCTGACCGTCATTGATGTAGAGATATACAGGCGTGTCCGATTTCCCCTGAATGATGAGCACATCATAGCCGGCATATCTCAAGCGTGCCCCGAAAAATCCGTTGGCTTGGGCGCTGGTCAACAATCCCGTCAAGGTATTGCGGCAGTTGATCGAATAGGTTCCGGAACCCGGCACCAGGGTGCCCGTCAATGGACCCACTGCAATGACAATCCTGTTTTGGGGATCATACGGATCCAAGCCCGGTATGGTTTCATCATACAAAAGGCGAACGCCAAGCCCGGTCCCGCCGATGTACTGATACAGGAACTTGGGATCGATCATTTCCTCGGTGATCTTTCCACTGGAAAGATCGACCCTCAATGTCTTTCCCAGATAACCGCCCTTAGGAAATTTCTTGTTCATTTCTCATCCTCCACGGCAATATTTTCTTTCCACGGCGTCCCATGGATCAATATGCCTTCTTAAACAACTCCAAAAAATCCTCATAGGTCGTATAACGCGGATTCCACTTATTATATCCGGCCTTAAAAGAAAGCTCGGCCATTTCGGCAAGCATGTCCTCGGTCGCGCCGATATTTCTCAGCTTATCCGGAATCCCCAGATCAAGACACATCAACTTGATGGCATTGAAAGCTTTTTCGGCTGCTTCCATCTCAGTTAATCCGGCAATATTTTCGCCCATGGCCACGGCAACCCGGGCATACTTCTTGGGATTCGCTATAAGATTGAATTCCGCAGCAGCAGGAAAGCAAACCGCATTGGAAAGGCCGTGGGACACATGGCAAAAAGCGCCGACGAACCGCGCCATGCAGTGCACATTGCCCAGCCCGG
This sequence comes from Desulfobacterales bacterium, assembly GCA_024641825.1. GTDB lineage: Bacteria > Desulfobacterota > Desulfobacteria > Desulfobacterales > UBA11574 > JAAXQD01. The sequence goes on from JAHECI010000065.1 coordinate 4,986, forward strand.
TGAGGCCAAATGTAATTCCCGCAAGATTCGACGCACAGGCCATGTTCAGTCCTGCTTCCAGATCGGTCCTGTCGGAGACAAACTGTCTGATATTCTGGGACATCAATTCCATGGCATGGAGGTTCAGTGCATCCGTTATCGGGTTCGCATTCAGAGAAATATACGATTCGAATGCATGAACGAATGCGTCCACAGCGGCGTGGGCGGCCACCGACGCCGGCAGCGTCTTCAAGGCAATCGGATCCAGTATTGCAATTCTGGCGGGATTCAGGGTCGGATGACGTATGGACATCTTCAACCCTCGATCCGTGTCGGTTATCGTACAGGACGCGGACACCTCAGATCCGGTGCCGGCGGTTGTTGGAATGGCGATAAGGGGCAGCGGCGGAATTGAATATTTCTCCATGCCTTCGTAATCTGCGATCCGTCCCCCGTTCTTGGCGAGAATGCCCACACCTTTCCCGGTGTCCATGGTACTTCCGCCACCCATAGCCAAAACAACCGGCGCCTGAGATTTTTTATAAAGATCGAACGCCTTTTCAACGGTGGCAGCACTTGGGTCCGGCTCTATTTCGGAAAACAGATCAAACGCCACCTTATTGTCTTTGAGTATCTTCTCCATTGATTCAAATATTTCAGTTTTTACAATGGCACCATCGGCAACCACAAAGATCTTTTCGATTTTCCATTCTTTAATAATGTCATTTAATTTCTGGTGACTATTTATCCCCATATAAATCTTCGTTGGACAATGAAACGACAGGATATTTGCATTCATCGTGATTCTCCTCCTAATGCACAACCTTTTAAAATTAAATTTTGACGGTTTCGTAAAAAGTCTTTTGCTTGCGGAGCGAGCAAAATCAGACTTTTTACGAGTTCATCAATTTTCACTCATAAAATAACTGGCCATAATTGTTTCTTCTAGAGTCCCGATTATCGGATTTCAATATGATATCGGAACTTATCCCCTCGACCAATGCTGCTACGGAACTCTACGGGTTCATCCCCATAGGTATAGGTAATTCGTTCGATTGAAATAACCGGATCTCCAGGATCAATATTTAATGTTTCAGCAAGACTAGCATCCGCAATGGTGGGCCATAAATATTCATCCGCCCAGATGATCGGTGTTTGGAATTTTTCATCGTAGATCGGATATAAAAGCTCCTGGGAAATGTCTATTTCATCAAAACCTTTAAATATTTTATAGGGGAGATAAAGATCCTCTAACATTAAGGGCAGGTCTTTGAGACAGCGTATTCGTTTTATTGTGATGGTCTTTTCGTCATCGCCCAATTTAAGGATATCCCGTATCCTTCGGTCAGGCGTAATGATATCTGAATTCAATACCCTGGAGGATATGAATCTTCCCTTCTGCTCATCATCGACACCGTAACGAAAAAATCGAATAAAACTCCTTTTAAAGTCCGGCCGACTAACAAAAGAACCTTTTCCTTGCCTTCGGTAAAGAAGGCCTTCATTTACGAGGACTGACAGGGCTTTTTTGACGGTCCCCACGGACACCTCGTATGCAGCGGCCAGTTCATTTTCAGAAGGTATCATTTCATCCAACGGCCAAACTTTCTGAGCAATTTGGTCCCTGATTAGATCGGTTATTTGAATATACAAAGGCCGGGAACTTTTTAAATCCATCTTATAGGCACTCTTATTAACTGATTTAATAGGGATTTTTCTGGCGGACAATGCGGATAATTTGGACATTTTGAATTCCTTTATTTCAATTCTTTTGCCCTTGGGGCGAACTTATATAACTTATATATATAAGTTATATAAGTTCAAAATAAATGTCAAGGGGTTTTTTGTGTTGTAACTGTCCGGAAATATGTAATATTTCTAATTGAGAGCACATTCGGCATTAAAGTTGTAAAAAGAAAATCAAGGATATTGGATGATCCTTAATCTAATTTAATAGTATCTAAGGTGATATCTTTTCCAACACGGGCAAATTTTTTTTTAGGAGTTTGCCCTTTTCATTTTTCTGACATATATATTGGGCATAAATTAACTTCTATTTGGTCTGCGGACAAGCGTATCCGCTATAACGCCGACCATTTAATATCTAGTGTTAACCGGAAAATAAACTTCGATGAAAAGATTCAAGGTTAAACTCCATGGGGAGAATTTCCTCCTCAATCTTGACGGTGAATTCAAAAAGTTTGGGTTTTATGCCACAAGATTTGTAAAGGCAGAGAACCCTCAACAGGCTGAAAAAATTGCCGTCATCTTAACGCATCAAAATCCTAATTTAAGGAATAGCGTATTGAATGAACATGCTGATCGCCCGGCAATCAGTTTGGAAGAAATCAAGGAAGTCAGCTTTCTAAAATTCTTTGCAAAAAAGTCAACAACCGACTTTACGTTTTATCCCGAAGATGATGAATAGGAAATTGTCCACCGGTCCGGCTTAGGGACCTCCAGCACGCTAACAAAAGGGGTTTAAAAAAGATTATCTCCCAAAGAGTCGGTGATTCTTGAAGGATTAAAAAGGGGCAGGGCCCACGGCAAGAAAATTATACCGAATTAACGGTACGGGGGAAAAACAACTGGGGATTTAGATTTAATTGGAGATGAACCCTATATAGGTTATCGCTCGATTCCGTTTCGCGCTTTGACGCCCCGGTGATAATAGTGCTTGATCTCCTTGACTTCGCTGACCAGGTCGGCAATTTTTATCAATTCTTCGGGGGCACGGCGACCGGTTAGAACGACTTCCACATTTTCAGGTCGATGGTTTAAAAACTCTAACACCTCCTGGGTTGAAATCAGATCGAACCAGATAGCCACGTTAATTTCATCGAGGATAACCATGTCGTATCGATTGGAAAGCATGGCCCGTCGGGCCCGTTCAAGACCCCGGCGGGCTTGATCCAGGTGTTTTTGGGTGATGTCTTCTCGATGAACACACGCCACGTCTCCATACTGCTCGATGGTGATATACGGGTGATCGCGTAACGCGGTCAGTTCTCCGTAGTGCTGCCCTTTCATGAACTGACCCATGTAGGTTTTTTTCCCATGCCCGGCGGCCCGTATTCCAATACCGATGGCGGCGGTTGTCTTGCCCTTCCCGTCGCCGGTATAGATTTGAACGTATCCTTTTTTATCGGTCATTTTTTTCACGGTTCACGGGTGTTATGCGGTCTTTTTAATTTTTTTGACGTCCTCGGGGTGTTGGTCGTGCTTCTGTTTGTCCACGAACCAGATGGGACACGACGAACGGAATTTACAGTATATTTCAGGATCGCTGCACTTAAAACACTCCTCGCACATATAGGTCGTATACTTCGAACATACATAGCTGGTTTCTCGATCCGGATGATTACGGCATTTTCCCATTCCAATGATTTCCTTTAAACACTATGGTTAAACGTGACGCTAAATCCTTTTTAGGAGCTGATTTGCTGCGGTCAGGGTCGGATCCCAGGTGGGCCCGAAGGGCGGGGCATACGCCAGATCCGCTTGACCGTATGCGGCAACGGTCATCTGATTGTGCAACGCGACGGCAGGGGCGTTGATCCTGTGTGCAACCCCCTCTTTCCCCACCATCTGGACCCCTAAAAGCCGTCCGGTTTTTTTATCGCCGACCATCTGAACATGGATCACCGAAGCACCGGGATGGGCATGGGCCCGGGAACGGGTTTTTATGACAACCTTTTCAGGGTCAAACCCGGACTTTTTGGCCGCGTCCACGGTGAGCCCGGTTCGCGCCACCTCCAGGTCGAACACTTTGAAGACCGCCGTACCGGCGACACCGGGAAGTTCCACCGCCTTGCCGCAGATGTTGTCGGCAGCTGCCCAGCCGGCCCGGTTGGCCCGTAACGCCAGAGGGATCCATGTTTTTTTGCCGGTAACGACATGATAGGCATCCGCACAGTCTCCGGCAGCATAGATGTTTTCATCCGACGTCCGGAGTCTTCTATCCACGGCAATGGCGTTATCGACCCCCAATTCAAGTCCGGCACGGCCGGCAAGTTCGCTGTTCGGTTCGATTCCAACGGCGACCAGCACCATATCCCCTTGGAGGGTGAGATCCGAACAGATGACATTCAGGGCGCTACCCGACGCTTCAATTTTTTCCACCCGATGGCCCGGATGCATCGCTACCCGGTGAGACGCGACTTCTTTTTTGACCGTATCGGAGAGTTCTGCTTCCATCCACGGCAGAAACACGGGGCCCGGTTTGACCATTTCCACGTCTATGGAGCGGCTTCTAAGTGCTTCACACATTTCAAGGGCGATATATCCCATGCCGATAATCACCACTTTTCTGACAGTGGGTGCGGTTATATATGCCTTTATTTTTCGACCGTCATCTAAGCTTTTTAACGCCATAACCCCGGGAAGATCAAACCCTTCAAGATCGGGAACCATGGGAGATCCGCCGGTGGCCATGAGCAATTTATCGTAGGGAAATTGAAAGGCCTTACCCTGCAAAGACATCCCGGCCACGGTCCGGCTCGACGGATCGATGGATTCCACGCAATGACCGGTCAACAGATTGATCCCCTGTTTTTCTCTGAAAACATCCGCCTGTCTGACCACCAGGTCATCGATGTCTCTGGCGGGATCCGAGATGTTATACGGCATCCCGCAGGCGCTGTAGGAAACATCCAGGGTCTTTTCCAAAACAGTGACATCAAGATCCGGGTTGTTTCTCTTGACCTTGCTGGCGGCGCTCATCCCCGCAGCATCCCCGCCGATAATCAGAACTTTCATAAGCCCCCTTTTTATGACAATGCATCTCAAAGATATGAATAATTATATCCACATTAATCATGAAAACGAAAAATGTCCAATAAATTGCCCAACCCTTCAACCGCCGAGGGGGCAATCCTGGACATTTTTCATGCTCCAAACATCTTTTTGTTTAAAGAAACCCAAACGCCGGAGCGAACCCAGGGGCCATACGGGATTAATTTCGGATCAAAGACAGGGGGGCAATGGGAATCCACGCCTCTGTCTTTTACCAGCGGCCGTCAATATTTGCCCCATCTGCAAAAGACAACCCCCCTTCGTTAAATGCCGTTACAGCATCCCTGACAATGCCTTCAAGATCGTTCACCACGTTTATTTTTGCGGCATCTAACACCGCAAATGCTTTGGGTCCGCAAAATCCTGTGAGTAAAACTTTTGCGCCCCTTTCGCTCACCATGGTGGCCGCCTGAATACCGGCGCCTTTAAGTGCATCTACATTTTCTTTGTTGTCCAAGACTTCATAGTCAAGGGTTTTAGTGTCCACAATGAGGATATAAGGCGCCCGCCCGAAACGGGAATCCATGGGCGAGTCAAGGTCCTTACCCTGGGAGGTAACCGCTATTTTCATGATTCCATGCCCCTTTTTTCTGCTTCTCGCATCGACGAAACACCGATACATTCAAATTATTCGTCTTCGCCTGAATATCCCGCAGCTTGTTGGCGTGAAACGGAAATCCCGCCCAGCGGGGCTGCGGGGAGCTTCATTTCCGACGGCCTACCGTTCTCCGTGTCCGCCGCCACACACCTGATCGTCTGATATCATCGGCAATTTCCCTGCGATCAGGTCTTCCACAACCGGCCGTATTTCATACCGTGTGGCATCGTGATACACATCGATGCCGACCTGTCTGAAACCCATGAGCGGGCGCATGCCGATACCGCCGACAATTAAGGCATTCACCTTGTGCTCCGCCAAAAAATTGACCGGGACCATACATCCGCCCTGAACATGTTCCTGGTTGGGTATGGTTGAAACCTCTTGAATCTTTCCTTCTTTCACGTCCACCAGCGTAAACACATCACAGTGACCAAAATGGCCCGATCTTTGACCGTCCAGTCCGCCGTTATTCGTCGACGGAATTGCAATTCTTCCATTTTCCATAATTAAAAATTCTCCTTAATTCTGTTTATAATAATATGTTACCCTTTTCCATTCATTGCAGACGATTCAACGATATTCTCCCATATCTGTCGGACCGCCTCACCGATGTTTGACTCTGTTTTGGTTTCGAAGATGGTTTTTCCCTGGACCATCGATTGTGTAAAAACAGGATCAAAAGGAATCCGTCCCACCGCCGCCAAATTTTTCTCTTCGGCCAGTTTTTCGATGGCTTCTGTCTGTTCGGGATTCAGATCGAACTTATTGACGCACACCATGCTCGGAACCTTAAAATGGGCGGCCAGCTGTGCCACCCGTTCCATGTCGTGCAACCCCGATACGGTAGGTTCCGCAACGATCAGCAAGGCGGTGGCACCCCCTACAGAGGCGATAACCGGACAACCGATCCCCGGCGGCCCGTCGGTCAACAGCAGATCCAGTTTATTCTTTTCAGCAAGTTTTTTAGCCTCCTGCCGAACAACGGTCACCAGTTTGCCGGAATTCTCTTCGGCAATGCCCAGTCTGGCATGGACCATGGGGCCGAAACGGGTGTTTGAAATAAACCACTCCCCGCAGGTCTTCACCGGGAAATCGATGGCCTGCTCGGGACATAAATCGACGCAAACACCGCACCCTTCACATTCGATGGAATCGACTGTGAACGCATCACTGATGGCTTCAAATCGGCATAGGTCCCTGCAAAGGCCGCATTCGGTGCATATGTCCGGACGAATCACCGCAATACTGCCCCCCTGAAAATCGTGGCGTTCTTTAACATGGGGGTCCGTGAGCAGATGAAGATCGGCAGCATCTACATCCGCATCACAAAGAACTTTGTTTTCGGCCAATGATGCAAAGGCCGCCATCAGACTGGTTTTTCCGGTACCGCCTTTGCCGCTGATTACCACCAACTCTTTCACAGAAATTTTTCTCCTTTATCCAACTAGGTCTTGAATATGTAAATATAATTTCCTGAATCGTTCTCCCCACTCCGGCATTTCCTCAACAATAAGTTTGCCCCTTGAATATACCTCTGCGATGCGTCGATCAAAGGGAATCTCCATCAAAATGGGTATGTTTTCCATCTTTGCATATGTTCGAACACCATCATCACCGATATCTGAACGATTAATGACCAGCCCCCTTGGAATTTCAAGAAGTTTTACTGCTTCGACAGCCAGTTTAAGATCATGCAGGCCAAATGGCGTCGGTTCGGTAACCATCAGGACAAAATCAGCGCCCTTCATGGCGGCGATGACGGGGCATGAAGTTCCGGGAGGTGCATCGATGATGGTGAGCTGATCAGATCGCGTATGAGATCGAACTTCTCTGATGAGAGGCGGCGACATGGCTTCACCGATTCTCAACCGTCCGTGTGCAAAAGCAAGACTATTCCTGTGACCGATTTCAATCACACCCAATTCACGACCGGTTTCGGTGACGGCCTTTTCCGGACAGACCGCTACACATCCACCGCAGCTGTGGCAAAGTTCAGGGAATGTGAGAACGGTTTCCTTAATTACAGCGATGGCCTTGAAACGGCATATTTCAGCACATTTTTTGCAGAACGTGCATTTTTCTTCGTCAATTTGCGGCACCGGTGTGTAAACAGTTTTTTCCGCTTCGATGACAGGATTTATAAAAAGGTGAGCATTCGGTTCCTCCACATCACAGTCAAGAAGCTGAACATTAGACCCAATAGATACCGCCAGATTGGTCGCCACCGTCGTCTTCCCCGTACCGCCTTTTCCACTTGCAATGCTGATAATCATAGGATGGTTTTTCATTGTGTTTACGCTCAATTGGGAGTTAATATTCTTCATGCATTATTTCGAGCCAGCAGGAAGAGCCCGATGTTTCCCCCAGTGGCGATTTTTTTCTTTTCAACGGATAATCGGTGTTCGGTTATTAACGGGAATACGCCTCGGCGGGCCAGAAAGTTGCGATAATTTCTGAAATGCTCCTGTCCGGCCGCCAGTTCAACACATGTTATCATCATTTTTAGGATCCA
>JAHECI010000372.1 GCA_024641825.1 Desulfobacterales bacterium
GAAAAGTGCATAAAGTGCGGCATCTGTTACGATGCCTGTAAGTTCGATGCCATACTCATCCAATAATCAAAGGATACGATAAGGTTAAAATTCATGATTACGTTTAAGCTTAACGGGAAAAAAGTTCAGGGAGAGGAAGGTCAATATATTCTTCAAGTTGCTGAAAAATACGGGGTCGAAATTCCGACGTTGTGTCACCATAAAGCGCTTGAACCCGCCGGAATGTGCCGTCTGTGCACCGTGGAGCTTTTTGACGGACGCCGCACACGTTTTGTAACCGCATGTAACTATCCTATCTGGGAAGGCATGGAGGTCAAAACCGACACCGAAACGGTTCATGAAGGTCGAAAACTAAACGTAGAATTATTGCTCGCCCGTTGTCCGGATGTACCCATCATCAATGAGCTTGCTGCCCAATACAACCTTAAAGAAACCCGCTTTAAGATTAAAGACGACACCTGCATCCTTTGTGGGCTGTGTACCCGTATCTGTGACAGAATGGGCAACAGCGCCATCGGCCTAACCGGTCGAGGAGCGGAGATGAAGGTGGACACCCCGTTTCATATCCAAACGGATGTATGTATGGCTTGCGGAGCATGTGCCTTTGTCTGTCCCACGGGGCATATTACCGTTGATAAAATTAGAGACCATATAACAAAACATACGGTCGTGAAGATACCTTCGGAATACGACGCAGGTCTTAAAGGCCGAAAACCGATCTATGTCCCATACGCCCAGGCAGTCCCCAATACACCGGCCATTGACCGGACAAAATGCGTCCATTTTAAAACCGACGGATGTAAAATATGCGCCGATTTTTGCCCTGTTGACGCCATTGATCATTCGCAAAAAGAGGAAATTATCGAGTTTGACGTGGGGTCCATCGTTTTGGCACCGGGGTTTGAAGCATTTGATCCCAGCCGATTTGATACTTATGCCTATACCAGTTTGCCCAATGTGGTCACGTCTTTGGAATTTGAACGAATTCTTTCCGCCACCGGCCCTTATGCAGGGCATCTGGTCAGACCGTCCGACCACAAAGAACCGAAAAAAATCGGCTGGTTGCAATGTGTGGGATCCAGGGATCTCAATCGTTGCGACAATGCCTACTGCAGCTCGGTTTGCTGCATGTATGCCATTAAGCAGACAGTGATCGCGACAGAGCACAGCAGCGATCCCCTCGACTGTGCGGTTTTTTATATGGATATGCGAACCCACGGCAAAGACTTTGATAAGTATTATGAAAATGCCAAAAAAGAAGGGGTCAGATTTGTCCGATCCCGGATTCATACCATAGATCCGGTGCCTGGCACCGACGATGTGTCGGTTCGGTATATCCAGGAAGACGGCACCATCAAAGAGGAAGTCTTTGACATGTTCGTCCTGTCCGTGGGTCTCGAGACCCGTCAGGATGTTGCGGATCTTTCAAAGCGTATCGGCGTCGATCTTGATGAATATCTTTTTACGAAAACCGACAGTTTCCATCCTGTAGGGACTTCTGTGGAAGGAATTTATGCTTGTGGTGCGTTCACCGGCCCCAAAGATATCCCCCAGTCAGTGATGGAAGCCAGCGCATCGGCCTGTGCGGCGACAGAACATTTGGCGTCGGCCCGCAACACCCGGACCAAGATCCTTCAGCTGCCCCCTGAAAGGGATGTTAGCGAAGAGCCGCCTAAAATTGGTGTATTTGTATGCAACTGCGGAATTAACATCGGTGGTGTGGTGAGAGTTTCGGAAGTGGCAGAATATGCCAAAACCTTACCGAATGTAGCCTATGTAGAAGAAAACTTGTTTAGTTGCAGCCAGGATACCCAGGATAATATGTCTGATATTATCGAACAAAAGGGTCTCAACCGTGTGGTGGTGGCAGCCTGCACACCCAAGACCCATGAACCGTTGTTCCAGGAAACGCTGATCAATGCGGGTTTGAACAAATACCTCTTTGAAATGGCAAATATCAGAAATCATAATTCCTGGGTCCATGCAAGCGACCCGGATGCGGCCACAGAAAAAGCCAAGGATCTTATTCGAATGGCCGTAGCAAAAACGAATCTTTTAGCGCCATTGAAACAAACGGATCTTCCGGTATCCCATTCGGCGATGGTGATCGGCGGCGGAATTGCCGGAATGACAGCCGCTGTTTCACTGGCCCATCAGGGATATCCGGTGGACCTTGTGGAAAAATCCGACACGTTGGGCGGTAATGCGTTGATGTTGGGCAAAACCCATAAGAATGAAGATGTGGGATCTTTTGTTAAAGGACTCATAAAAGATGTAACATCGGACGAACGTATCACCGTTCATACCGGGACGAGGATCAGCAACGTTGATGGTTTTATCGGCAATTTCAAAACCGAGCTTCGCAACTCCGACTCAACACAGACTGTCGAGCATGGTGTGGCGATTATCGCCACCGGTGCAAAAGAATACAAGCCCGATGAATACCTATACGGGGAACATCATGCGGTGATGACCCACCTGGAACTCGACGATCTGTTTAAAAATAACGATCCCAGGATTGATCATGCCGAGAATGTGGTGTTTATCCAGTGTGTGGGATCCAGAGATGAAGCCCATCCGTACTGTTCAAAAGTATGCTGTACACATTCTGTTAAGAATGCTATTGATTTCAAGAAGAAAAATCCCAATGTGAATGTTTTAATTTTATACCGGGATATTCGAACCTATGGAAAAAGGGAGGATCTCTATCGTGAGGCAAGGGCTGCCGGCGTAATCTTTTCTTCTTATTCTGTCGATCAAAAGCCTGGAGTAAAGCCTGACGGTGATCAGGTCATCGTCGAGTTCACAGACCGAATACTCAACCGAAAAATGGCCGTGAAGGCTGATATTCTTTGTTTAGCGTCGGCCATTGTCTCCCATTGGGATCATTCGTTGGCCCAGTTGTTTAAGGTGCCTTTGGATTCCGACGGATGGCTCTTGGAAGCCCATCAAAAATTAAGACCGGTGGATTTTGCCAATGACGGTATTTTTCTGTGCGGTATGGCCCATTACCCGAAACCCATCGAAGAGAGTATCGCTCAGGCACAGGCTGCCGCGGCAAGGGCTTCAACCGTACTGGCCTTGGAAAACATTAAAGTGGGCGGTATCGTCTCATATATTCGTTCCGAGTTGTGTTCGGGTTGCCTGGGATGCATCAATGTTTGTCCGTATGGCGCCATTGATTTTGACAATCAACAGTTTGTGGCCAAAGTCAACGCGGCCTTGTGCAAGGGGTGTGGCGCCTGTGCAGCAGTATGCCCTTCCGAAGCACCAACGCTGATGGGCTTTAACAATAATCAACTATACGCCCAGATCAAGAGCGCATTGAGCGCCTAATCCATTGGAAAGGAGAAAAATGTGAACGAGGATAGATTTGAGCCTAAAATCATCGCTTTTATGTGTAACTGGTGTGCATATGGGGCGG
>JAHECI010000373.1 GCA_024641825.1 Desulfobacterales bacterium
CTCCCGGCGTTTTTAACACCCAACGTCCTTGAAACACTGGTGAAAACCTTTGACATCAAACCGATTACTACGCCGGATGAGGACCTGAAGGCCATTTTGGGATGACCCCGGTGGGGTTGGCTGGAAAACCAAAAACGAAAAGCGTGGACCATCACGTTGATGCCACGCTTTTCGCATCTTTTTCTTTACCGTTCTTCCGGGATTTCCGGACCTGATTCTCGATGGTATCAAACAGCGCTTCCGGCCGAATGGGCTTGGACACATAGTCATCCATCCCTGCTGCAAGACATCGCTCCCGGTCTTGGGCCATGGCATGGGCGGTCATGGCCACAATTGGCGTATGAACGCCCGAGGTCTTCTCCATTTCCCGAATACGGTGTGTGGCTTCAAGCCCGTCTATCTCGGGCATCTGAACATCCATCAGGACCAGATCAAACCGCCTTTTTTCATAAATCCGGACCGCTTCAGCCCCGTTTGAGGCAACGACGACGCCATGGCCCCGTTTTTCCAGAAGCTTCCGCGCCAACATCTGATTTACGGGGTTGTCTTCCGCCAACAGGATGCTGTACCGTCTGCGAGCCTCTTCAATGGTGTGTCGGGTAATAACCGGGCCTTTTGCTTCAACCGGGCGGCCGATGGCCATCAGTAGGGCGGCCAGGAGCTCCGATTTCTTTACGGGTTTGAGCAGATAGCCCGATATCCCTATCTCCCTGCAACGCTCTGCATCCCCTATTTGTCCCCCCGAAGTCAGCAATATGATCTGAGTATCCGCGCCGAAGGGGCCTTTCCGAACCTGCTCCGCCACTTGGAAGCCGTCCATGCCCGGCATCTGCCAGTCCAGCAACAGGAGTTTGTAAGGCTTTCCGGCCTCAAAAGCCGCCTTCATCAGAGAAAGGCCTTCTTCTCCGCTTGCCGCCAGCGAAGGTACCAGTCCCCACGAAGCTGTCATCTCTTTAAAAATCAGGCGATTGGTTGCATTATCGTCCACCGCCAGAATTGGTAAGCCTGTAAGGTCGAACCTTCTCGGATCCACCTTATCCATGGGTTTTGGAGGGCTCAACCTAAATCGGGCCGTAAAATGGAACGTGCTTCCCGGACCACCAGTTTTGGATTTTTCATTTTCCGGTCCGAAACCCTTGGGACTCTCAACCCAAATCCGGCCGCCCATGAGCTCCACCAGTTCTTTAGAGATGGCCAGACCCAGACCAGTACCCCCGTATTGTCGGGTGGTGGACCCGTCCGCCTGGGTGAAACTCTCGAAAATGGTTTCCAACTGGGCCCGGGGGATCCCGATACCGGTATCCGACACGGTGAAATGCAAAAGGGCCGCATCATCCGTATCCGCTTCCATCGCCACACGGACCACCACGTCTCCTTCATGGGTGAACTTGATGGCGTTTCCCGCCAGATTAAGGATGACCTGGCGAAGTCTGGAGGGGTCTCCCACCAGGGCCGTGGGAACATCGGGGCTGAGGTAAACGGACAGCTCCAGCCGTTTTTTACGGGCCTGCACGGCCAGGGTGTCCACGGCGGTCTCTATGGCATTTCGAAGATCAAAATCGATTTTTTCCAGCGCCAGCTTCCGGGCCTCGATCTTTGAAAAATCCAGGATATCGTTAATGAGGGTCAGCAAGGAATCGGCGGATGTCTTCACCATTTCCAGATACTGGCGTTGTTCCGGGGTGAGATCCGTATTCAGGGCCAGTTCGGTCATCCCGATGATACCATTCATGGGGGTGCGGATCTCATGGCTCATATTGCTCAAAAACTCGCCCTTGGCGCGGCTGGCCAATTCGGCCTGATGGCGTGCCCGGATCAGGTCGCGCACCATCCTGTTGATGTCAACGGCCAGTTGCGATAATTCATCGTTTCCCGTCACTGTTACGGATGTGGATGAATTGCCGTCCTCGCCGATCCCACGGACTTCACTGCTGAGATTTATCATTCGGGCGAGGATAAACCGTTCCAGGAACAACAGGCTCACCAGGGTAAAGACCAGCGCCACTGAAATGAGCCATACCAATAACCAGTGCAAAGCGGTAACACCCTGCTGGTAAACCTCACGGTCCAGTTTCATTTCCAGTCCAAGAACCGGCTGATCGTAAATATCTTTCAGGAGCATGAAAGCTGAAATGAAGTCTTTGCTCAACGGGTTGACCCACAGGGAATCTTCGATCAAGCGATACGTTCCTGTATCCTGAAAAGGGCTGAGGGATTTCGGGTCGTCGAGGCGATACGTTTCAAGGGGCAGATTTATTTTTTCCGATAGCTGTTTGACGGTCCGCGTGTCAAATAGGCGTCCGAAAACCAGGATGCCGTGAATGGGGCCTTCTTTTTGACTGGTGAGTACCGGCCGGGAGGTGACCAGCATGGGACCTTCCGGCAGCAAAACCATGCCCGTGACAACGCTCTTGGTGTCCGCATGCTGGACAAGGCGGTTGCCGGCGGCCAGGTGGGTCATCAGGCCCCGGGGGACCGGCATCCCTGCGCCCGTGTTGATATCCACGGCCTTGGCATAGATGATCCGGCCATCGGCATGGAGAAACAGCATGACGTTCACCCGGAGGTTGGCGAGGGTGTTGTCCGTTAAATTGGATCGTATATAGTCTTCGTTACGGTCCTGGACAAAGGCATAGGTATCGTCCCACACGGCCCAGTCATAGGCGATGCTCTGGATGTCGGACTTTTCATCGGAAAGGATATTTATGACCCTTTTCACGTTCTGTCGGACATCCCGGGTCTCCAGCCGGGTAAAACTACCCAGCAGCAAGACCCGCGATATGGCATAGATAATTGCGATGAGAACCAAAAGGGTCAGTCCGGTGACGACCAATGTTTTTTTGTGAAGTGTCATAGAAGATATACCATCCGGTCTTGGGTTATTTCTGCGTATGGTTCTTCGATGTGCCTGATACGGATCTTGGGTGCCCAATTGCGGCAAAACCAAACTGGGGGAATTCGGGTGCTTTTTGTAAGTATACATCAGGGAACCGGGTTTTGGTCAAGCCATATCTTTCCAGTAAACATGACAAGAACAGGATGTCAATTCAATGGGTTAATCCATTTTTGATTCCGGTTCAATTCGGATGGATATCTAAAGGCCATTTTGAGGTACCCCCAACGGGGTTGGCTGGAAAACCAAAAAAGAAAAGCGTGGATCATCACTTCGATGCCACGCTTTTTCATGGGTGGAAAACTTAAAATGTGACGAACATTCCCTATGATCCGGAGACCGTTCTGTTTACCAAAGAAAAATTATCCCGGCCAGAGCCACTAAAATTATCGACCATAGGGCCAAAGCCTTGCGGGTCGCTTTTTTGGCTCTGTCAGCCTCCCACCAGGCCCGGGGACTGACACCCTGGATCAAGAACGTGATGACGCCGGCAAGATTAATGCAGATGACGTTGGTAAGA
>JAHECI010000374.1 GCA_024641825.1 Desulfobacterales bacterium
TGCATCGTTCTGCAGCCACACGGCTCAATGCCGCACTGTAAAAAATAAGTTTGCCCGGTACCGGGTCGGGTTGGAGCTTGGTTCCGTCGGTGCACTCGCCGAACATCAACTGATGTTCGTTGATAATGGCATATGAACCCTCGAAATAGGCAAAGGTGTGTTCGACCTGGGGAATGTAGCCAAGGGGGATGCTCTGGGGACGATCGGGTTCATTGTATATGGGTCCCCTGTGGGTTCCAACATAACGGCGCAGTGCGTAAGAATGATACTCCGGCTTGTCGCCCAGGGCGGATGCATCGTAATACACGGGCCGGAGGGCACCGGGTTTATGGTCGGCAGCAGGAACATACACCAGCCGCTGGTCGAACAGTTCGCTGTCATCGGAATGTCCCACCATAACCGACCCGTCTTTTGAGGCCCCTTTGGTAACGAGCAGGGTGGTGCACGCCAAAGCCGATACCGCAATAACGAGGTTCAATGCAAGGGCTAAAACCAGTATTTTTTTCATGGGAAATCCTCCTGTTTTCATCGGCAAATCAACGGGTTGCTATGAAATGCATGTCATTTGTAATTATACAACTTTTTAATGATTGCGTCTCTGTTCGGGAAATCCGAGAGCGTCCAGGGTTCATACGTCCGTTAGCGTACCAAAGGATAAATCTGTGGGTCAAAAAGAAAATTTACACACGGATCAAGTTCTGATACCACTATACCAATTTCAGTGCCGATTATTTCCTTGACCGTTTCGGGCTGATTGTGTATGTAATCTTTTGAATTTATTTAAATATTTTATGATCAATCTCACCGACATCGAGCAGAGGACCGAATCATGAATGAACCCCGTAAAAGCAAGCAGACATCGGCACCGGCCGATGGCAACCAGCCCTACCTGCCCAACGTGAGCCCCCAAAAAGATGCATGGTACACGGCCTTTTTCATTGAAAATCACATAGACCACTTTGCCTATCCCCAACACGTGGCAACTTCCGAGCAGATTCGGTTTATGGTCTTCACCGAAGACGAGGAGCGATACTATCCGTGTTCCGACCGAATGTTCAAGGCCATCATGAGCCGGAACCAGTCCGATTTTCTCCAGAGAAAATACGGCGAAGTGCTGGACCGGGTTCTGAAGCTGATCCACCGAATGATCGACGATCCGTGGGAAAAAGATTATCTTGATGCGCTGATCCGTATCAAGTTCGAACATGAGATCCGCGACGAGATCATGATTCCGTCGCGACTGGAAAAGCGTTTGATCAATATATTTCTCAACCGGACCCAGATCGAAGACGCTTTTTTCTGCGAAAAGGGGATGCGAAACCTTCGGGCCGGCAACGCCCTCCGTTCGACGGCCTGTAAAAGCGCCCTGAATATGTTGGAGGCGGAAGACCTCGGCAGCACGCACCGAACCCTCACCGAAACCCGGGAAGTTCTCCGTTTCATCGAGCTAAAACGGCTCCTCGCGTTGACGGTGGAGACATCACTCTGGATCGACGACAACGCGGTCCGATTCACCGAATCGGACTACATTCGACTTTTTAAGCGCCCGGTGACCGGCGAAGGCGCCCAATCCCTCTTCGATTTTTTGGGAATTCGTGGAAAGGAATCATCGGAAGGTCCCGGTCTGATCCCGAAAAAAATTCTGTGGCTGGGCGACGAATCCGGAGAGTTCATGGTGGACCTGGTGATCATTCGGCTCCTTGCGCGTCTGGGGCACAAGATCATCGTCGGATTGAAAGAGGGCGCGGTTTACACCAAGGTCGACTTCGACGACGCCCACAGCGACGAAATCCTGACCAGTGAACTCAATAAAGCCTATTTTATCCGGGAAAAGGACCTTGGGAAAAACGAACTCGTTGATATTCTTCGAAGCGACTACAACATTATCGTTATTTCCGACGGCACCCGGGAAAATGTCAACCTGCTATTGGCCTCCACCACCTTTGCCCGCCTTTTCAAGGAGGTCGACGGCGTTATTTCCCGAGGACCCGACCAGAAACGACGATTTTTTGGAAGCCACTTCCAGTTCACCCAGGACATCTTCAATATTTCGGACGGAGGGGACGGCACGGTCATGGTCAGCTTCAAGCCCCGGCATCCGGCAGTGATCAAGTACACCTACAACGAGCTGGAAGAAAAGGCCAAAGCGATTATCGAGGAGATGCGGGCCGCCAAAAAGAAAGGCATGACCGTTATGTTTTACAGCGGTATCATCGGGTCGATTCCCGGAAGACTCCAGATGGCCAAAAAGATCATGTCCATCTTCATCCATCACCTGAGACGGGAATATGCCCTGACCTTTATCATCAACCCTTCCGAGTACTTCGAGACGGGGATGGATGCGGATGATCTGATGTACATGTGGGAGATTGTCCAGCGCAGCGGGCGCATCGACATCTGGCGATTTCAGACCTACGAGGACATCGTTCAGGCCTTCCGAATCATGGAGAGTAAGGTCCCGCCGGAGTGGGTCGGCAAAGATGCCACATTCAGCACCGGATGCACCAAGGAGATGAAAATCGCCCTGGACGTCCAGAAAAAGCACCCGGAGATGCAGATTGCCGGACCTGCCAAGGAAAAATTCATGCGGCGGAGCGAGTACGGTATCGGAATGCTCTACGACCAGCGTCTGGCCGATATCTGCCAGGGATAATCGAATACCGGCGATTTTGATTTTGGGAAATGTTTTTTTTGCCTTATTAATCTCGAAACAGTTTTGATATGACTTATGACAAACCCTAATTCTCTATAATTTATCAGCATTTCACTTGGACCCTTGGATCCTTGAATCCTTAAAATAAAAACCCGGTTATTTCCCGGTATATTTTTTGATCTTTTCCAGGATGCCCCGCCACAAGGCCTTGATCTCCCCTATCCCCAGTACATATCCCCCGGATAGAAGGATGACAACAAACACCAGGCCGGTGAGAATTGAAACCGCGAGGCTTCCGCCAAAGGTCGCTGAATCGAATCCCGAAAGGACGGTGCCCTTGAAAAACTCCAGAAACAGACCCAAGGGTATGCTCAACAGGATCGTCCACAAATAAAACCGATACACCCTGAGACTATCCTTGTTTTCACTCTTTTTGTTCCAAAGTACGTACAGCAAGGCCACTTGAAAAATGGCTGAAAGTGAAATCGCCAGGGCCACGCCTCCGGCGCCCATCTTCATCATTCCAGCCATGTAAACGGGAATGCTCAGAAGTACCGCCACGGTTCCGTACAACGCGGGAAAGAGGGTGTTCTGAACGGCATAATATCCCCGAACCACGATGGTCTGTGCAGCAAATGCAAACGCGCCGATCATCAGAAAAACCAGCACCTGGGACGTTAAGGCCGTTGCTGCGGCATCAAACCGGCCCCGTTGAAACAAGATGACCACCGTTTCCTGTCTGAGGGCGATAA
>JAHECI010000375.1 GCA_024641825.1 Desulfobacterales bacterium
GTGGATTCGGATTCCGGATGTTCTTTCAGATATGTTGCCAAATCATTGATGATCCGCGGCTGGCCCGTTTCGACAATTTGTTGTAAATGGCTTCCTTCCATGGGTGCTGTGTAGCCGGGCGTCAGAATTATTTGGGTTGTTTTGGATCTTGCCCATTGGTTCCGAAGAACCTGTCCATTTTCCTCGAGCAGTGAGAAACCAATTCGGTCATAAGGGATTAGGGATTTAAACGACCCAAAGATTTGATTCAAAATTTCGTCTAACGTCAGTCCGGAATTTATTTGAGCGGTGATTTTGTATAACATGTGAAACTGATTGAATTGTTTTTTCAGGGAATGCCCTAGTTCGAGCAAGGTCTGGCCGAGTTGACCGATCTCGTCCTCGGGACCGTCCGGAACCTCAAAATCAAACATCCCTATTTTCATGGCAGCGGCAATCTGTCGGTATTTAACAATCCGAGGATCCATCAGGATGAAAACCTCCGTTTACAGTTGTTTTTAGTGTCCGATTTTATGAGAAAGTGTTATTCTTACGATTCGATGTCCTTAAGTTTTTCAATCCCCAGCAGCTTGAAAAGGGTTTTTTCATAAAATGTTTCCGTAATCCCCTCGCGCAGTTTGTGGAGGAAATATTTTTCAAAAGCAACCTTTGCCAGATGAATATGTTTTCCTTTGGAGGACCAGTTGACGTTCCTTGGCGGAATCTGAGGAATGGCGACGAATCCAACCCCGCTGTCGCCGAAATCCGCAAGACAGACGGCGTTCCACGTCGCTTCATGAGACGGTTTTTTATTGTCCAGGAGCGCACGAATGTTGCGGGCCGTCGCCGCCACCATGGATTCAATCATAAAGCCTGTTTTGGGGACACCGGTGGGAACCGGTGTCGGCTCAGCCGGCGGAATGGCCACGCAGACCCCCACGGCGAAGATATTGGGGTATTTAGGGTTTTGTTGGTAGGGGTTGATGAGCACAAACCCGCGTGGATTCACCAGGCCTTCGATTCCATACACAGCGTCGATTCCCTTAAAGGCAGGCAACATCATGGAATGTTTAAAGAAAAGTTCGTGTTTCTTCTTTTCATTTCCGGCTTCGTCCAGTTCCGTGACGTACATTTTGTCTTTTCCCACACGGGTAATCTTGGCGTTGCAAATCCATTTGATGGTTCGCTCCCGCATCACGGATTCCAAAAGACCTTTTGTGTCTCCGACACCCCCCAGTCCGAGGTGGCCGATGTAGGGTTCCGAGGTGACAAACGTCATCGGCACCTTGTCCCTGATTTTTCTGCGCCTCAGGTCGGTCTCCATAATCATGGCGAACTCATAGGCCGGTCCGAAACAGGAGGCCCCCTGGACTGCACCCACCACGATGGGTCCGGGGTCTTGGACGAAAGACTGCCAGGCATCGAAGGCTTTGAGCGCATGGTCGGTTCTGCAGATCGATTGGGTGAATCCGTTTTCCGGCCCCAGCCCCTCGATTTCGTCAAAGGCCAAAGCAGGTCCGGTGGCGATGATCAGATAGTCGTAGTCAACCATCCCACCGTCTGCCAGCTCCACCTGATTTTTTTCCGCCAGGACGCGTTTGGCACCTGCGGGGATAAAATTTATTTTTCTTTTCTTGTAGATGGGCGCCAGGGGGATTTCAATTTCCTGGCGGGTTCGCCAGCCCACGGCCACCCATGGGTTGGAAGGGGTAAACTGATACGTATCCATATTGCAGATAACGGTGAGCTCATCCGAAGACCTTAAATGTTTTTTCATTTCCAGGGCCATGGGGATTCCACCCAGCCCGGCACCGATTATTACGATCTCAGCCATTTTTAAGTGCCTCCGTGATTTTGAAAACGATGAATTGCTGTTGAATATTTCATTTGCCCCTGTATTTGCACAATATTTTCTGCCGGGACGGATCAAATATAATTTGCAGCCGTTTCTGATGGAAAAGTATCTTTTAGATACTCACCAATGAAAGAGAACCATCACGATGCTGAAAAACGGGGTGTAATCAACACCGGACACGGGGCGTGCCGCACCACCAATTCCGTGGTTCTCCCGAAAAAAGTTGCTTCCAAGAACTGCTGATGACGGGCACCCAGAACGATAAGATCGTCCTTGTTTTTCCCGGCATAGGAGATGATCTCTTCAGCGGCGTCCCCTTTACGAACCATCGGTTGAACTTCGCATTGTACCTTTACCGTATCGGCGATCCATGCACACAATTTTTCCTCGTCTTTTGAAATGTCCGCATCCGTGTCTGTTTCCCTGATGTGGAGTACGGTCAGAACTGCACCAAAGCGGTCGGCAAGGGCCGCCGCATGACGCAAAGCGGTGACGGCTGTTTCTGAAATATTGGATGGACAGAGGATTCTCTTTAAAAAAGGGATGGCGTCGGCACGCGTTACGTCGATAAATAGATGGGTTTTTTGCCGAACCGTGAACACAGGGACGGTTGAACTTGCCACCGTGTTTTCGGCCACGGATCCCAATCTGAGCCTTTTCAATCCCCCGTAACCATGGGTGCCCATCACAATAAGGTCGATGGCCGCCTGTTTCGTGAAGTCCAGAATGGTCCCCACCGGATGCGTTTCAACGACTTGAAACTTCAGATCAAGTCCCTTGGCGTGGATTCCGAGGACTTTTTGGACATGTTCAGCAAGGTGATTCCGAAGGCTGGTTTTGGCCGTTGCCAGCTCTTGAATCAGATGATCGCTTTCTTTTCGGGAAAAATAGCGGGGAAGTTCAAATGTTTCTGCATGCAAAACATGCAGGGTTGCATTGTATTCCCGTGCCGCTACTGAGGCATACTTGAGGGCCAGGTCGGAGAGCTCGCTAAAATCCAGGGGGCAAAGAATACGTTTGGGCTCGAACGTAAACATGTCAGGCATAATATCCTCCGGAGGTTGGTGTCGGGCCGGTTGAAATGAATCTTCAATTCTCCCTTAAAGGTATTTATATGAGGGGTCGGGGTGTTTTTTTAAAAAGTCGCTCCATGGATGATCTTTTTTTAAACCGCATGAACTCGCGGCAAGGGATCGTAGAGAAAGAACAGGAAACTATCTTTGAAAAATCAATAGGTTCTTTGCATAACTTTAAAATTTCTTTTAAAATACCATTTCGACATACGCCTGTTCTTTCTAACGATTCCTAAGCCCCTCAAACAGCATCCGATTTAAAAAAAAGATCATCCATTCCGCTGGTACTCAAGGAGTTAGAATGAAAACTCCCCGACCCCTTATTTATGAATAGGAAACGCACAGTGCCCGTTTTACAATGGTGGATGGGCGCTATTTGGCCCGAAATTCTTGAGGAAAATTTTTGGGCCGAAATAATTTCGTGACATATACCGGGAGACATGGTAAGAGATCATCCAGAATGAAAGGAAATCCAAGATGATTC
>JAHECI010000066.1 GCA_024641825.1 Desulfobacterales bacterium
ATGATATATCGGGAAACACTGCCCATGAAAAATGCTTTGCTAATACCGCGTTTGCCCATAACAATGGTACCGTAATTTCCTTTCCGGGCAAAATCGAGTATGGCTTTTCCGACTTGACGGCCGCCCTTGACGGTTTTCATCTCAATCTGGTTTTCAAAAATCCCAACTTCTTTAAACTTTTCAATTGCATAGGGATAGAACTGCTCGATACATGCCTTGTCGCCCCGGGCAAGGATGTGTTCCAACTCCGGGTTGGGTTCTTGATCCAAATTAAAATTTCGAGCACTGCTGGCAACATGTAACAGGGTTAAGTGGACTTCCGGGTTGTTGGAAATCATGAAACGGACGTGATCTATGGTGCGAAGGGAGCTTTCAGAGCCATCAATGGCCAGCAAAATTTCGGTGGTGCCGACGTCACCATCCACCAGCCAAACCGGAATAACCTGTGAATGTTCCAGCACATTGGTCGTTACACTTCCCATATACATCTCTTGAAGGCGCGACAACCCCCTGCGACCGACCGCAATGGCGTCAAAATTCCGGTTTTGACCAAAATCGATGATATCTTTGGCCAAACCCAATTTTCTGGCTTGGGTGACCATTTCGACCCGATTGGAAACAATTCCCATCTGCGCCATTTTATCCCGGTAGTTCTCGAGAAGACGGCGAGCGGATTGGTCATTCTTTTTCAGCACATTATCCAGCTCGCTTTTCGCCGTTAAGCTTTTCTTGGCCTCATCCTTCAAAAAAAGAGATATGGCCGGCTGAACATGAAAAAGCACATAATGTAAGTTTTTGACAAAAGAAGACACACGAACAGCATAGTGAATCGCATTTTTTGAGTGACGTGAATCATCCACGGCCAGAAGAATTTTCTTTTCCATATTGTTTTCTCCCAAGGTGTTGTGTGGAACGGAATATTTTTGTCACCGTCTTGAACGGTTGTAATGGCTTTGGACGCAACCATCAGCGTATTAAAAAAAACCGGTTGATGTCAAGACGGAGGTTGCCGTCGGCCGGAATCAGAATTGTTGGATCCGGGCAGTCAAGGCCCACCATCGCCAAACTTCGGTTTTAGAATTATCGGTCATTTAAAAGAGACGGTTTCGTAAAAAGTCTTTTGTGAGCGACATCGAGCAATTTTGGAGAAAGATCCATGACGCGTCTGGCGTTAAAAATTGCAAGCTGTTTGAGGGCGTTAGCCCGAGTTCTTGCAATTTAGCCAGGCGAGTCATGGATCCCAAAATTGCTTGCCGAGGGTGCAAAATCAGACTTTTTACGAGTTCATCAAAAGAAATTTGACCCAAGTCAATGCACCCACACAAACACCATGGTATTTTATGTAACTAAATGTTAATATATAAAAAAGAAAGGAGAATCAGCCATGTTAAAAAGAGTTGAAGTGTTTAAAGAGAGCGGGTTCGGGGATAAGGCCATGAAAAGATTGTTGGTTCATGACTCCCCGTATTTTAAGGTTTTGAACTTCAATTTTAACGCCGGTCAAGAACTTCCCATCCATTCCCACGACATCGAAGGCCAGCTCAGTATCGTGGTGCTCGAAGGCACCGGTGTGTTTCTGGGGAAAGACGACAAGGAACTTCCGGCCAACCCTGGTGACGTTCTGATTTCGGATATCAGCGAACCCCACGGCATCCGGGCAACCAGCAAAATGCGCGTGCTTGTGACCATTGCGCCGCCTATTTAGCTTCCATCCATAAATGGCCCTTTTTGCCCGGATCTGCGTTCTCCGCGGGTTTCCGGCTGCGGCATACAGGGAGTATGCCTTCCTGTCCCGCTTTGTTTTCGGGAACCGAAAACCCTTGTGCGGCCTTGATCCAGACAAAAATTGCTCATTTATGAATTGGAAACGCAACGTGCCTATAAAAAAATGTGGAGGGGCACTACTTAGTAGACCTGAAGCAGCATATCGAGGTATCAGAGTTATGTCAGTACGGTCCCGGATTTCAGACTTTCTCGGTCTTCGAAAAAGTACGGTGGGATTGCTTTGCATGGTCATCCTGGTGGGTATTGGTGAGCGGATGGCCGAGAGATTTTTGCCGATTTATCTGATCGCCCTGGGGGGCGGCGCTTTGTCCATCGGACTTCTCAACGGTCTCGACAACCTGTTGTCTGCGCTCTATTCCTTTCCCGGAGGGTACCTTTCCGACCGGATCGGCACCAAGAAAGCCCTGCTTGTTTTTAACATCGTCGCCATGTTCGGATTTGGCATCGTCATACTGATTCCCCTTTGGCAGGCGGTGTTATTGGGGGCGGTATTTTTCCTTTCATGGTCGGCAGTCTCTTTGCCTGCAACCATGAGCCTTATTGCCAGAGTCCTCCCCTTGAACAAGAGAACCATGGGGGTCTCCATGCACTCTTTGGTGAGAAGAATTCCCATGGCACTCGGGCCGATTCTGGGGGGGATATGCATCGGACTCTGGGGTGAGCGCAACGGGGTTCGGGCCGCCTTTGGTTGTGCCTTTCTGTTATCTATTCTTGCAACGGTTCTCCAGCAAATTCTTATCGAAGACGATTCGCCGAAACCCTCAACAAAAAAACAGACCGGAGGGCCTGAAAAGAATCCGTTGAAGCTTTTACCTCACATGCGCCCCGCCCTTAAGCGATTACTTATTTCAGATATTTTGGTCCGGTTTTGTGAACAAATCCCCTATGCTTTCGTCGTGGTATGGTGTATGAAAACCATCGCCCAACCGGTAACGGCCTTATCTTTCGGAATCCTGACAGCCGTTGAAATGACCGTCGCCATGCTGGTGTATATTCCGGTGGCGTATTTGGCGGATAAAAGTACCAAAAAACCATTCGTGGTCATAACATTTATCTTTTTTACGCTCTTTCCGCTGGTCCTGTTTTTCTGTCAATCCTTTAACCTCCTGGTATTCGCCTTCATCTTGCGCGGCCTCAAGGAGTTCGGAGAGCCCACACGGAAAGCCCTTATCATGGACCTTGCACCTGAAGACCTTAAGGCAGCCATCTTCGGCCTCTATTATCTCTTGCGGGATAGTATCGTATCAATCGCCGCTTTTGGGGGGGCTTTTCTTTGGCTGATCGATCCCGCCATAAATTTTATCGTTGCGTTTCTTTTCGGTGCAGCGGGGACCGTCTATTTTGCCCTTTACGGCAGCGATCTTTTGGACGAAGAACATCCCATCGAGGTCCCGACATAAAACCACCCGAT
This sequence comes from Desulfobacterales bacterium, assembly GCA_024641825.1. GTDB lineage: Bacteria > Desulfobacterota > Desulfobacteria > Desulfobacterales > UBA11574 > JAAXQD01. The sequence continues at coordinate 3,197 of JAHECI010000066.1, forward strand.
GGCTCTGAACCGGCAGCCATGACCGCCTGCAACAGGCTTTAAAATCCCTTCTTGCACATTGACCCCATGAATTTCTTTTCATTCCAGGAACCTTGAGTTCTCAAACGCCGTTTACTTGGCATCCAATATCCGTGTTTTGAAGCGCCCTGAAGCCCCCGTTAAGGGGGATTTTCACCCCGGTTAAACAGAAAACAGATAGGTTTCACGGGGTAACCTCGCCTTGGGCGATCTTGCAGAAAATGGGCTCCCTGTGGTCGTTCAATGGGTTATATGGTTGGCACATATCTTGCTCTTTCATCTTGAGTTTTATGGACGCTTATAAAGTGTCGGAGCTTGTCTTTTTATATTTTAGGTAAACGATTAAAGGAGGCTGAAAAATGAACAATAAACGAAGATGGATGGTTGCAGGAATAATTTGTGTTTTTTCCTTTGCATTGATCTGTTCGAATCCGGTTTTTGCCGATGAAATTACCATTACCGGAATCATCAACGACACGTATCAGATTGTTACAGAGGGCGGCATGGTGTATGAAGTGGAAGATACGGATATGGGCAACGAAATGTTAAATCATGTGGGCAAAACCGTGGAAGCCACCGGCAATGTCGTCGAAGAAGATGGCGTCAAGTCCATTAAAGTGGACTCCTATAAAATACTTGAAAAAACAGAATCATAAATTTAAAAAGCGGGCATCGGCCCCTCGGTCCGTTACCGGCCGGAAGCCCGCTTTTTAAAAATCAGGCCCGTGATAAAAACCGGGTTAGGTTCTATTTTTGAAATCTTCCTTTCGAATACCGTATTTTAGCATGAGTTTATGCAACTGACGGGTGCTGACACCGGCCTCTTGGGCAGATTGGTTTATTTTTCCGCTATTTCGGGATATTAATTCCTTAAGATATTTCTTTTCAAAACTTTCTATGGCTTTTCGACGCGTTTCTGCCAGTGAACCATCGGGTCCCAAGGGCAACGCCGGGGATGAAGTTTCATGTTCAAAAAGCTCTACAGGAAAACTCTCCGGGGTCAGGACCTCAGAATTCTCCAGTATGTAAGCCCGCTCCAAAAGATTTTCCAACTCCCTTATGTTTCCCGGCCATGAATATTTTTCCAGAGCCTCTTTGACCTGGGGATGGACGTTATGAATATCTTTCTGTAAATCTTTGCTCAGTTTTTTTAGAAAAAACTGGATCAGCAACAGAATATCTTCTTTTCTTTTTCTTAACGGCGGAATTTCGATGGGAAAAACGTTCAGGCGATAATATAGGTCTTTTCTGAAATCGCCGTCTTCGGTCATTTTTTTTAAATTGGAATTCGTGGCGGTGATAATTCTTGCGTTGGTTGCCATGATTTTTTCAGATCCTACGCAATTATAGGTACCGTCCTGGAGCACTTGAAGCAGTTTAACCTGGGCCGAAGGCGTTATGGTGCCGATTTCATCCAGAAACAGGGTCCCATTTCTGGCAATCTCAAACTTACCCAGTTTTTTTTTGAACGCACCGGTAAATGCGCCTTTTTCATGGCCGAAGAGCTCGCTTTCTAAAAGGGTTTCCGGAACAGCTCCGCAATGGACGCTGATGAATTGAGCATTTTCCCGGTTGCTGTGGCGGTGTATTAATTTTGCCAAAACACCCTTCCCCGTTCCGGTTTCACCGACCAGCAGGACGGTTGTTTTTGTGGGCGCGACCCGATGGATCTTTTTATACACTTCTTTAACAATGTCATTGTTGGTATGAACCATTTCCAGCGAGTCCGACCTCCAGAACTGCTCTCTGAGATAATCGAGTTCAGATTGCCGAATATTCGATTCGCTCATCTCCTCGGTTACCAGCTGGACCTCCTCCGGATCCAACGGGTATGTAAGGTAATCGCTGGCACCGGCTTTTACGAATTTGACCACCTCCCGGGTCATATCGGAACTGGCCATGACGATGATTTCTATGGTGGGACACAACTGTTTTAATGGCCGCAACACCTGTGTATAGTCACTGTTTTGAGTCGATTGAAGGAGGATTTTTAGATCAATAAAAACAAGATCGTACCGTTTTTTACTAAGGATTTTTAACGCTTCGTCTTTTCCGGTGGTTCTATCGACGCAACACCCCGGATCAAAGGCGGATTGAATTTTTCTGTAATCATCCGGCGTTTCCGAAACAACCAGAACTGATCTCATGTGTTTCTCCAAAATATCTCGATTTTATCGGGAATACCCTTCCAAAATTCAAATTTATATATCGGAAACGGATTTTTATTATAGAAAAACACGTAAATCAAACATAAAAAGAATCTATTCACAAAAAAATGACCTTCTTGAAATCAAAATCACTGTTGGCAAATGAGACCCCAAAAGACATTGTGGGGGAAGTCCGGCAGGAGGGTAGAAAAGATTCGATAAAAAAACAAATGGATCGGATTAAAAGGACAAAAATTTTGAGACCGGGCCGGCTAAAAACCCGAGAAAGGGACCGGACGGTGCTGGAATCCGCGGAAATTAAAATTATTGCTCAACGGACTGTTTTTCAAAAAGAATATTTCTGGGGAGGGGTTGGAACGTTTTTTATTGAAGCTCTCTGGAGCAGGTTGGAGCGCACCGGAAACCCCCTTCGGGGCCAGAAGGGAGCTTGGATGATTATTCTTTTATCTATCATACAATGACCCAGCCATTATCCTTCGTTTTCCTCGTACGCGCCGATTCTGTGATGACAGGACGGGCAGAAAAAATAATTCGGATAGGGATCATTTCCACAGATTCTACATTTTCTTCCGGATTTCATGCCCTTTTTTTTGTAGCTCTTATAATTTTCCTTGCGTTTGGTGTTCCGTTGGCTTTTCGGTTTTACGGATATTAAAGGGGTTGATGTTTTCTGTTCCTCAACAATGGATGATTTCATCTTTCCAGTGCCTCCATTTTCGTTTTACACTGAATACAAAGGGTCGTTACCGGTCTGGCCTTGAGACGTTCAATGGCGATCTCTTTTTCACATACCTCACAAATCCCGTAAGTACCGTCGTCTAAATTTTCGAGAGCTCTTTGGATCTTGCGAATGAGCTTGCTTTCCCTGTCCCTGATTCGAAGCATTGTGCCGCGTTCAGATTCAAACGTCGCCCGGTCCAGAAGATCCGCCGATGTCTCGCTGTTGTCGACCAAACCTCTCACCGTAAGATCCGCCTGACCCAAAAGTGTCCTCAACTGTTCGGTGAGCAATTGTTTGAAAAAATCAAGTTGTTTTTCTCTCATGGTGTTCTTGCGCCATCGCTATTAATCGGGATAAACCCCGCTATGTGGAAAAAAGCTATTTTTGCTTTAATATAGGTTTAAATTTGAATGGCTAAACAGGGTGCCAAAAAACAGGAAAAATTGAATACAACATGTTCCGGAATCTTTAAAGGGTTTGAGTAATGCAATTACTTTGCCAATCCAACACCGACGGTATCGGATCTTCGGGTTTAACGATTATGGAAAAAAGCCGCACCAAGAGTTTATGGGCCATATCAACAAAAATGATTCCCAAGGGATTTTAGTTTATCCCCCAAACATCGGTTATCAGCCGAGGTACTGGCGCCGCCGGCCGACGTTCAATGGAGTTGAGGAGAATTTATTCGATGCCGCGGCCGGTTCCCCAAAAAAAATCATCCCCTTTTTTTATCGAAGGCGAATTCGGAATATTGGGTTCCGAGTTTACCCGAAATCGGAACTCGAAATTCTTGTTTTGGCCATGTCGAACCTCGGGGGTTGCCGGGAAAACCAAAAACCGGGTTGAACCGTATGCCGTGTAAAATCTTTCCCGCGGCAGCAAAGGCTTTAATCTTTTGAAATAGCAAAGAAATTCTTTATTTTTTAATGCAAAAAAGCCGGCAAATCCAAATTTGGCATGTTCGTTGCTTTTCAACGCCTTTTAAGCAAACCCAGGGGATGGCATCCTTTTCATGAGGAGAATCCATTGAAAAACAAAGACAACCCTCAGCGAACCGTCACCGGCATTTTAATCCCTGAGAAATGGGATGATAAAGAGAATGTCATTGGTGTTTCCATACAGGCCTTTGATGAAAATGAATATATCGTTAAAAGTTACCAGCCAGGTAACAACGTATTCGACTTCATCAATGAAAAAGTGAAAGTTACCGGTTGTGTGTTAAAAATATCGAACGGAAAGTTCACCATCGACGTAAATCGCTTCGAAGTATTAGACAATTAATTAAGGACCCAAATGCTGTTAGTAAAGAGTGGTTCCCTCAACAATTTCAATGAACTGCAACCCCTTGCCCGGTTGAATCTCCCAAATTCAACCGGGCAGGCGGATTCCCCGCAGTTTGTCGGAGCAAAACATAGATCCCTTCTCAAGGGAGCTGAAGGGAACTTCAAGGGGTAGATCTTATTCCCTACCATTAACCATTAGATAAAAAATAGAAAAAAATTATGGAAAATCTAATCCTTGCTTGCATCCAGTGTCAGGAAAATTTTGAATTAACCTTCGATGAACAGGAAAAGTTCGAGCAGAGAGGATTTGACCTGCCGCTACGCTGTCCCCAGTGTCGTCGGCATAAATCCCGGGATGTCGAACGCCAGGAACCTTGGAAACCTAAAAATAGAAAGAAGCGTTTTCGGCAAAAATTCGATGAATTTGACGAATGATCGCCATCCAGAGTTTTTCAAGCACCTTAATATATCATGATCATCGGCGGTGGTAATTATTTTTAATTGAAAGGAAAATTATATGACGAAAACAGAGTTGATTCACCACATGTCAGAAAAGCTTGATTCCCAGAAAGAGGCTCAGCGAGCCCTTGAAAGTCTGCTTTCAGCCATCAGCGACACATTAAAAAAAGGGGATTCGGTGTCGCTTACCGGCTTTGGAACGTTTAAAATATCCAAACGGAACGCCAGAAAGGGAAGAAATCCCCAAACCGGTGAAGAAATAAAAATACCCTCTAAAAATGTTGTCCGGTTTTTACCGGGAAAACATTTAAAAGATGCCGTAAAATAATGTGTTAGAAACCATCCGGAAATATTTATATTTCTGTTTTCTCTTCTCGGTTAAATCACGGACCGAGTGTTTTTGAAATGAATCCAAACGGGGATGTGGGTATTTCACGGGTGGTTTCGACACGACCACGGAATGCCTGTTCAGAATGCCTACACCCCGCGTTTCAATTTTATCGTTCCAGATATTTTAGAGCCCGTCAGCCTTAATGAAGTTCCCCGCCGATCCGCATATGGGATTTTCGCCCCGTTAAACAGAAAAGAAAGATCAGGCTTCACAGCCTAAACTTTGCCTCCACAGCCGGGCGGAAATACAGGACAAACGCATTTGAATTCTAATAGAGAGAGAATGCTCCACGACGGCGCATATCTCTTTCCAACCGACTGGAACTTGTGCTCGAGCACCCGTAAGCCCGAGCCGTGCCAGAGTTATACAGAACAATTTGTCAATAAAATGTTCGATGGATGTTTTAAATCATAATTTCATTCGGCTCGGTCTAACGCGTGCTAAAGCCCTTCAAACAGCCACTCGGTTAGAAAGAGATATGCGCCGTCGCTTCGCTGGTCCGAAATCAAATGCGTTCACCCTGGGCGGAAATATAATACCTATTGACCCATAGCCACAATGTAGTATAAATATGCCAACTTGCGACTTCAAACGTTTGAAAAGATGATGAAGGCCGCCAAAGGGGATTTCACTTCGTTTAAAACACCGGCAGGGAAAAGGCAGTCGTAAAACATTGTAATCAAATTAAAATTCCATTATAATGCGATTCAAATTGGGAGATTGTATGAAAAAGAAAGACCACGAAAATGGCAAATACGTAAAAAAAGAGACCCTGCTGATTGTCGCTTTTGTTGCCCTGCTGATCGGTTTTTTAGGGGGGGTTGTTTTCGGTGTTTATAAATCGAGCAACGGGGATTCGGTACAAAAATCCGCGATGCCCCAGCCGGCCGGACAAGATCAGAAGGTTTCGGCAGAAAGGGCGGCCCAAATTTTCGAGCTTGAAAAAAAGACCGCCGAAACCCCGGATGATGTTAAGGCATGGATCGATCTGGGCAATCTATATTTTGATTCCGGCAATCATGAAAAAGCCATCACGGCCTATAAAAAAGCCCTGGAGTTGAACCCCAACAATGCCGATGTCATGAACGATTTGGCGGTGATGTATCGCCGGTCCGGACAACCCAAGAAAGCCATCGAGGCCTTTGATCGAGCCATAAAGATCGACCCCGGCCATGAAACCGTTCGGTTTAATAAAGGTGTCGTTCTGATGCACGACTTAAACGACTTAGAAGGCACGGTTCAAACATGGGAAGAACTCGTCAAGCTCAATCCCCAGGCAACATCGCCAACCGGAGAACCGATTAAAAAACTGGTGGAAAATTTGAAAAAAAGCATGAAACAGTAGCCGCTATCCCCTTGAATCCTCATAATTCCGGCTTTTCCGGGGGGAACCGCCGAACCACAACTTCGCGAAAATTCCTCCCAACGGGTTCAACAAAGTAAAAATCCGCCCTGGGGGACCGCCATTTTTTATGGAAATATTTTTTTCTTGCAAACAATACATATTACTGTAATTATTCCCACTTGACCGGCAAACGGTTCAACACCTTTACCCCATCGGTTTGTTCAATATTTTTTGCAGGGAAATTCAGCATGTCCGTAATCAGAAAACTGGTCTTTGTTTTAATGATGTGTATGCCTGCTGCCGGCTGGAGTGCGAACCTATATTACGCACTCGATGTTCATATAAATCCTGGTGAACGAAAAATCACGGGGACCGGACGCCTTAAAGGGGATGGCCGTATGAACATCGGTCTGTCGGTTCGGAACCTCCAAAAATTGAAGATCGACGGCAACGACGTCCGCCGTACCGCTGATGAAAACGTCAAGCTGAGCCTCGAAAGCGGCAAAGAAATAACCCTCCGCTATGAAGCCGAGTTTCCTGAAAAGGGAATTAATTTTATCGATGAAAACCACGTGGTTTTAATCGACAACTGGTATCCTTGCCCGGATGATCTTGTTGAGTACGCCCTCACCGTGACCCTACCGGAAAATTTTATTGCCACCTCGGAATCTGAGTCGGTGACCGTGGAAAAACATGGCAAAACAGAAACATTTGTGTTTCGGTTTGATTATCCCCTGGACGGTTTGCATCTGGCGGCGTCCACCCGTTACATTTTAAAAAAAGACCGCTACAACGATATCGATCTTGAAGCCTATTTCTTCGAAGAAGATGCGCACCTGGCAGATGGGTATATGGCCCATACAAAAAAATATCTGGCAATGTACGAAGCGTTGCTCACCCCTTACCCATACAAACGTTTTGCAATTGTTGAAAATATTCTGCCCACCGGCAATTCCATGCCCACATTTACCCTTCTGGGCAGCCAGGTGGTAAATTTGCCTTTCATCGTCCAAACCTCTCTGGGGCACGAAATTCTGCATCAATGGTTTGGAAATTCCGTGTTTATCGATTTTGTCTCCGGCAACTGGGCGGAAGGGTTAACAACCTATCTTTCCGATCACCACTATGCCGCTCTGGAAGGGAAAGATACGGCCTATCGCAAACAAATCCTTGTGGATTACAATGCGTACGTCAATGCAGACAATGCCTTTCCGTTAACCGCGTTTAAAAGCAGCCGGCATAAAGCCCAAAGCGTCATCGGCTATGGCAAAGCTGCCATGATCTTTCATATGCTGCGAAAACAATATGGTGATCGATCATTTTTTGCAGCCTTGGGGGAATTCATCCGGCAGAATCGTTTCCGAAATGCCTCATGGCACGATATCCAGCGCGCTTTTGAAAAAGAAACCGGAGAAGAACTGTACACATACTTTGGGGACTGGCTCACCCGAAAAAATATTCCACGGATCGGTGTGGAAAATGCACAGTTGTATGTGACCCAGGGAAAACTTGAGCTGAACTTCGACCTGCTGCAGAACGATGGACCTTATCCCCTGAGCATCCCCATCACGTTGTACACCAACAGCGGAAAACGAATGCACACCGTCCATGTGAAAGCGCCCAAAGAAAAAATCCGAATTACGCTGGAAGAATCGCCCCATACCGTTGTTATGGATGAGGACTACGCACTCATGCGGCAATTGTCTCCTGAAGAGATCCCGCCGGTTCTGGCGGGGATCATGGGCAAAAAAAAGCTGACGGCGGTTATTTCATCCTTGCAGCGCTCAACATACCAACCGCTGATCGATGCGCTGGGGATTGAAAATATAACCTATGTTACACCGGAAAAATTTTCATTTGTCCAGATGAAAGAAAATTCGATGCTGATTGCAGGCTACGACAATCCTCTGGTGGATATGCTGTTTGGCAAACAGGTTGTCCCGGAAGACGGATTGCGCCTGAAAGTTTACAAAAACCCGTACAATGCATCCGAAGGAATTGCACTGTTGCACGCCAAAAGCAAAACAGAAGCCCAGGCGGTTCAGCGCAAAATACCCCACTACGGTAAATACACCGAGCTGGCCTTCGACGCGGGCCGAAACACCTTCAAGGCCACGGCCAAAACAGATAGGGGCATTCGGGTGTTGTCTCATCCGGCAACCAGCGCCGTAATTCCCGGTTCACTGGCGACGGTTGACGATATCATTCCCCAGCTCGCAACCGCCCGTATCATTTACGTTGGAGAGCGGCACGACCGGTTTGCCCACCATATGAATCAGCTGCAGATCATTAAAAAGATGCACGAGGCCGGATATGGACTGGCTGTGGGAATGGAAATGCTTCAAAAGCCTTTTCAACAGGTGGTGAATGAATACCTGGCCGGACAGATTGATGAGCGCACATTTCTACAAAAAACGGAATATTTCAGCCGATGGGGGTATGATTACAATCTGTATAAACCCATCGTCGATTATCTTAAACAGCAAAACATTCCGATTATAGCGCTCAATATCCAAGGAGATATCACCCGTAAAGTTGCACGGGAAGGCCTGTACAGCCTGCCTGACGACCAAAAGAAACAGCTCCCTTCTGCAATGGATTTTTCAAATGAACAGTATCGGAAGGATTTGAACGCCGTATTTACACTACACACCCAACAAAAGGACCTCAAAGATTTTAATTATTTTTTCCAGGCCCAAACCCTGTGGGATGAAGGCATGGCGGAATCTGCCCAAAAGTTTCTGGCAGACACCCCGGAAAGCAAACTGGTGATTCTGGCGGGCAACGGCCATGTCAGGCATAAATACGGAATCCCCGGCCGCTTGTATCGGCGGAATCATGAGCCGTTTAAAGTGGTGGTGCAGGATGAAGAAATCGAAGACAGCATTGCGGATTATGTGCTTTTAACCACGGAGCTAAACGGGGAAAAATCACCCAAGCTGGGTGTCATGGTTGAAGAAACAGATCAGGGCCTTGAAGTCAAGGGTGTCAGCCATAATGGCCCCGGGAAAAAAGCCGGGTTGAAGGAAGGGGATGTCATTAAGGCCTTTGGCGGGCAGGCGATAACTTCGTTGGCGGACTTGAAGCTCCAGCTGTTTTACAGCAAAATCGGAACCAACGTTAACGTTC
>JAHECI010000067.1 GCA_024641825.1 Desulfobacterales bacterium
AAAGTAATTCCCGAACCAGAACCGGTATACTCATCTGCGCCATTAACCCCTCAATACTTAATTGGTTGCGTAACCCCTTATAAAATATTGGTTCTCTCTACCTGCATCCCAAACATTACACTATCTCGATAACATCATTTTAACGTGGAAAACCGTCTTTTACAATCTGTTTTTGATGGCCGGGGGAATCATCGTCTTTGTGATGGGGATCGAACAGCACCCTTGAAAAGATCGGGAAACGGCATGGGGAACCCGTTCAAATTTAACTTTTATCATTAAGTTAAATTTTCGTGCACTCAGGGCGTACGCTTCCCCGAGTAACGATACCTGCCCGCTCGTGCCTCGCATGGCAGGCGGGTTGGCGGAGTGGCTTCGTTATTTCAATGACTTAGCAGGGGGGAGACCGCGGCTCCCGCGTGCTTTTTGCGGGAGAACGCGGAGGGGGTAGGAATGCCCCCGCTACTAAGTCATTGAAATGACCAGACACGAAGACACCGGAGTGAAGCGGGGGAGCGCACCCCCTGAACACGTACAAATTTTCCGACTGCGGGTGTGAGGGAAAAGAAATATCCGGGTATCCCACACCCTCTGCAGAACACCCCGTTGGTCATGATTCCGGTTAATTCGTTTCGATGATCTCATAAGAAATTACATCAATAACTTTCTGTCCGTCTTCCTCTTTGATCGTTCCCTTTATTTTTACCTTCTTACCGACATCGACTTGGTTCATCAAATCATCGCCCATATCCGTATCCGCCACCTCATAAACTTTGCTGTCCTCGGTAACAATCTGGTGTTCTTCCGTTATTTGGCCGACGATGGTAACCTCACCGGCAAATACCGGACTCGAAAAAATCAATGCAAACGATAAAACACAAACCATCCCTAGAAAAATCCATCGTAATTTTTTATTCATTGCTCCGTCTCCTTAATTATTTTTTGGTTTTGATCGAACACTTATTAGAAGCCATTTCAAAATAAAGATTTTGGTTCAAGATCCAGGCGGAGCCGAGTTTTAACCCGCCCCGTCTGTTGACGGGATCTTCGACACGCATACTTCAAGTATATCGGGGACTTAAAACGAGGATCCAACGCCGAGATTGGGCCAAAAGATTATTTTGAGATCGCTTATAGCTCATACCTGCAGTCTCAATATTAAACCTTAAATGCGACGATCAATACATATCCTCATCCATGGATGGCATTGCCGGTATTTTTTTCTTTTTGGGTTTTTCAGCGATCATGGCCTCGGTGGTCAGCATCAGCCCGGCGACGGAGGCTGCATTTTGCAAGGCAAAGCGAACGACCTTGGTGGGGTCGATGACCCCGGTCTTTAACAAGTTTTCAAACTGGCCGGTTTCGGCATTGAAGCCAAAGTCGTCTTTTCCTTCCATAACCGTGTTCAACACCACCCTCCCTTCCTCCCCGGCATTGACGGCAATCTGGCGCAGAGGCGCACTCAGAGCCCGTTTCAGGATGTTAATCCCTTCCTTTTGATCCTCTGAAACTGAAACAGCATCAAGGGCCCGGATACATCGGACCAAGGCGACGCCACCGCCCGAAACAATGCCTTCTTCCACGGCGGCGCGGGTAGCATTCAGGGCGTCTTCCACCCGGGCTTTTTTTTCTTTCATTTCCGTCTCGGTGGCAGCGCCGATTTTGATGACCGCCACACCACCGACCATCTTGGCCAGGCGCTCCTGAAGCTTTTCGCGATCGTAGTCCTGTGTGGTTTCTTCGATCTGAGTCCGGATCTGGCGCACCCGTCCCTCGATGTCTGCCCTTTTCCCGGCTCCTTCCACAAGGGTTGTGTTGTCTTTATCGACCGTTACCTTCCGACATTTCCCCAGGTCCGCTACGGTCACTTTGTCTAACTTGATCCCCAAATCTTCCGAAACCACCCGCCCCCCGGTGAGAACAGCAATATCCTGAAGCATTTCTTTGCGCCGGTCTCCAAACCCGGGTGCTTTGACAGCAGCCACTTTCAATATCCCTTTCAATTTGTTTACCACCAGGGTGGCCAGGGCTTCGCCCTCTACATCCTCGGCGATGATGAGCAGGGACTTCCTGCTTTTGGCGATCTCTTCCAATAGGGGCAGCAGATCCTTCATGCCGCTGATCTTCTCTTGGTGCAGCAAAACGCACGGGTCCTCCAGTAAGACTTCCATTTTTCCCGCATCCGTCACAAAGTACGGGGAAAGGTAGCCGCGGTCGAATTGCATCCCCTCCACCAGATCCAGAGATGTTTCCATCCCTTTGGCTTCTTCCACGGTGATGACGCCTTCCTTGCCGACCTTTTCCATGGCCTCGGATATGAGTTGGCCGACCGTCGCGTCGTTATTGGCCGCGATGGTGCCAACCTGGGTAATTTCAGTGCGGTCTTTCGTTGGTTTGGAAATTTTCTTCAGTTCCGCAACGACGGCGGCAACCCCCAGATCAATGCCGCGTTTCAATGCCATGGGGTTCACGCCGGCGGTCACCAGTTTCTGGCCTTCATTAAAAATATGCTGGGCCAAAACCGTTGCAGTGGTCGTGCCATCACCGGCCGCATCGCTGGTCTTGCTGGCCACTTCTTTGACCATATGGGCGCCCATGTTTTCAAATTTATCAGCCAGTTCGATCTCCCTGGCAACGGTGACGCCGTCTTTGGTGACCGTAGGTGTCCCCCAAGATTTTTCCAGGAGGACGTTTTTCCCTTTGGGTCCCAACGTCACTTTAACGGCATCTGCCAGGAAATTGACGCCTTTCTGCATGAGCTCTCTGGATTTGGTTCCATAACATATTATTTTTGAAGCCATTTTCTGCATCTCCTATTAAGTTCGACATTTTTATCCTACTAGGACCAGGATGTCCGCTTCCTTGATAATATGATCATTTGATAAATTGTTTAGTCTGAATTGGATGCTTCATTGTGCTTCCAAAATTCATGGATAGCATTAACCGGTTTTTATTTCGATTTTCTTGCCTTTGATCTCTTTTGTTTTTTGGAGTGTGGATGAATATCACCCAAAGAACTCCTTCTAGTTTAGAAAGAAGAGCAAAAAAAATGCCAACTTTACATCCCACTGAAATACCTCTTTTTTATTCATCAGAGACGGTGGAGAAGCGCCTGCAAGGTTCGGCATTATACGCCTATCCCAATTTATTGCTCAACGAATTCATAGTTGGTCGAATAGATATTAACTATATTTTCTATAGGTTAGAACATAAAAACGATTGATTTTTTCGTGAATTTTAATCGCCTGTGGCTTTGACGACCCAGACATTCCATGTCAGTTTGGGCGGCCCATGGGAACTTGCATGTCTGATACTATATTTTCTAATTAATTTAATATATTATTCGAAGATTGAGACGTTAACAAAAAGAAGAAGCTTTTTGAATTGTCCTTAAATAACAGCCAAAATCACATCGAATACAAATTCAAAAAACTATTTTGAATATTAACGAATAGTTATTGGTCTGGCATATTAATTGCTGAATTCTTTGGTATGAAAAAGGAAGGGACCACAACCATTCGGGGGATCGTAATCCCCGCTGTCTGGAATGAAAAAGGGGATATCGTTTCCGTGGACATCGCCACGTATCATGAAGAAACATATCGGGTTGCCGAAGGTGCGGTGGGGCAGAGGTTGTTGTCTCTATTGAAAAAAAGAGTGGTGGTTGATGGAATTGTTAATCGGCAAAGCACACATCGAACCATCGAGGTAAAAAATGTGGAGATCGACAAGACAACACCTTAAGGTAAAAGAAACAGGTTAAACGCATTTGAATCCCAACAGAGAGAGAACGCTCCACGGCGACGCATATCTCTTTCCAACCGACTGAAACTTGTAATCGAGCACCTGTAAACCCATTCGATAGGAAAGAACCATGAAAAAACATATCGGAATTTGGCTGGACCACAAAAAAGCATTCATTGTCATTAAAAAACGAACGGAACCATCATGGGAAGAAGCGGCAGAAGTCACCGTGACGGAAATCCTCTCAGGGGTCGAACGGAAAGTACGCCTGTCCGGAGGGTCCCGGACACGGAATACACCATGGGGCCCCCAAGAGGTTGCCGTGGACAGCAAGATCGAAGTCCGGCAGAAACAGCAATTAAGAAAATTTTATCACCAAATTATTGAGGTCATAAAAGACGCGGACAAGGTCCTGATTATGGGTCCGGGAGAAGCGAAATCAGAACTGAAAAAGGAAATGGAAAAATTAAAAACACGGGTCCCGAAGATTATCGACGTTCAAACCTGTGATAAAATGACCATTAACCAAATAATTGCAAAGGTTAAATCTTATTTCGATAAAATATGATCGATGTTCTAAATCCAATCATTAAATTTCCTGAATTGACGCCTGCTTCCACATGGAAACAGGCGTTTTTTTCTTGACCCCAATATATTCATAACTGTAATGTCTTAAATTAAATATCAAGTCGCACCCTTTAACTCAGCTGAAGCCTTATCGGTCCGGCGCCATATATTTTCAAAAACGCCCCTTCGCTTATTTATTATTGGCTGCCATGAGAGACGTGTTGATCATATCTTCCAACCCTGACGTGAGGCGGCATATATCAGAGGCCCTTCCCGGCGAAACCAAGTCGGCGTATACCACTTCCCTAAAGAGTGCACTCCAAATCCACAATCAAAATCCTTTTGATCTTATTTTCATTGATCTCAACCAGTTGAAAACAACCGCTCCGATTGAAAGTTTTAACCAAAAAACATTGCCTTTTAAAAAGTCCAATCCCCGGGTCCAGTTTGTCGTGATCACATCCAAGGACGCTATCCGGGACGCGGTACAATCTATCAAGGAGGGCGCCTGGGACTACCTGACGCATCCTGTGGATATGAAAGAAGTCCAGTTGATCCTCGACGCCATCGTTGAAACAATCGGCAAAGACCTTGAACTGGACTATTTGCGTGACAAGTTTTGGAAAACCGAGTGGCTGAACATTGTCCGCACGTGCAATCCTGTGATGCGTAAGGTATTTGAAAATATTAGATCTGTGGCCCCCACCATCGCCACGGTATTATTGCTTGGGGAAACAGGCACTGGGAAGGGGCTCTTGGCAAGACTCGTTCACTGGCACAGCCGCCGAAGTGAAAAGCCTTTTATTGCGGTTCATTGCGGTGCGATTCCTGAAACATTAATAGAAAGCGAACTCTTCGGACACGAAAAGGGTGCGTTTACCGGAGCAGACCGCAGGAAAATTGGAAAATTTGAGATGGCCTCCGGTGGCACCATATTTCTCGATGAAATCGCTACGATCACCGAACACACCCAGATCAAACTGTTGCAAGTATTACAGGACGGAAGTTATAACCGTGTGGGGGGTGAAGTTCAACTGAAAACAGACGCCCGTATTATTGCTGCAACAAATGCCGACTTAACGCAACGTACCGAAAAAGGTTTGTTTAGAAGAGACTTGTTTTATCGGTTGAATATATTTCCGGTTGAGATCCCCCCATTAAGGGATCGCCTGGAGGATCTGCCCGGTCTCATCAACCTGTCTCTAAGCAATCTAAATGCCAAATACGGCAAAGGGATCAAAGGGCTCCATCCTGCGGTGAAAGAAGGGTTTAAAGCGTATGATTGGCCGGGCAACATCCGGGAGCTGGAAAACATTTTGGAGCGTGCATATATCTTAGAAAATACCGACACCCTCGGTCTCCAGAATTTTCCACCCGAACTGGTGATGATCACCCCTTTCATTGAAAACTTACCCGATCAAGGGGAACTGTCATTGGCTCAAGCCAGGCAAATCGCCATAGAAGAATTGGAACGCTCCTATTTAAAAAACCTCCTGAGACAATGCAAAGGTAAAATTGATCTTTCCGCTAAAAAAGCCAAAATCACCACACGCCAGCTCAATAGACTCATGGCTCGCCATGGTATTCGGAAAAACGATTTCAAGGCTTGACGGACGATAGAAAGTAAGCTCCCAACCTTATAATTCGAGTTCGCATCGTCTAAAAACCATATCCCGTTAACCGGCAGTACAGAGGTCAAGAAGCGTTCGCGGCATGAAGATGGCAACAGAATTCAATGCCGTGTTGCACCCATTATTTGAAATAACTCGAAAAGATTGACCATCATCGTTTATTTTTCACAAGAGGGCTGAAGATATGAACGCTCGGGAATATTACCATGGGGTGATCCATCGATTAAAAAATTGCTTTCAACTCAGTCATTATGTGGTTGCCACAGGCAACGAACTTGTTGCCGAGGGATACGACCCTGGGTTTCCGGCAGCAGCAGAACCGATCCATCAACTTGAACGCCTTACCCTTCAGAGATCGCTTCAAGTCCACATTCCTCTTATCGGCGAAAAATCACAATCCGTGCTTATGCCCATCGATTTCGAGATCTTTCTGGCAGAAGAAAATCACACCCTTTATGAAGATAAGAGCGCCCAGAGAAAATTATTGGATCAGGTTATTCCGGTTCTTCATTTTCTTGAAAACCTGTTTCGCTCAAGGGGTATGCCGTATCTTCTGGATTATACGCCTTCCGGCGCACATATTTTATTTCAAAACCTTTTAGGATATCGTGCCACAGAAGAACTGGGAAAAATCGGTTATCTGGAAGAGGATCTTATTAAGGCATGCGGTTACATCGATCCCAGCGATATCCGACGCAAGTACGGCGTTTCACTGGATGCTGCCCGTGTTTTCAGCGGACTCGGAAAACTTGCTGAATATATTGCTCTCCTCACCATGGAAGCTTTTAAGGAAAACGCGTCAGCGGGTCTTTTCCCGGTGACCATCTCCGATAGTGATGACCGCTGTCTTAACTTTGACAATTCCTGGAGCGAAGGATCTCCGTTTATGCGCTCCATCCGAAGCCCTTTCAGCCTGCACAAAAAAAATCAAGAAAAATACGGTAAGGTCCACGAACCGCCACTGGTGGACGTGATCGGAACATACTTTGATGGGAATACTGCCACCGAAGAAACGAATGTCGACTTTATTTTGGACTGTATGTGGGATCTTGAAACGGCAGCACGCCATGCACAGCGCTTTTCAGGTTTCATTCCCTGTTCCAATGAAACATTGATTGATTTTATTCGGGAATATACATCATCCGACCTTTATCTTTTTCACCAGGATTTTGACGGCGAAACAGATATTCCCAAAGGATCTGCCCTTGAATCCGCCAAAAAGGAGCAAAACATTCCGGACTGGACCCGACAAATCCTTTTCTTTCCAAATCCTTCAGCACTTCAACCCAAAAAAATGATAGGGCTTGTTTTCGATTTCCTCATTCACGCCCACTGGAAACCCAAACACATTGCAAACATTCTTCGGGATATCTATCAAAACCCTTCGTTCAATTGGACACAGGATTTTTTTAAGTATCCTGCGGAAGAAAAAGCCAATTTCTGGGCAAGGACCTACAGTGCAGTGGCACTCTGGAAAACCGGCAGACTGCATATCGAGTCATACCGAACATAGCCAATCATATTGAAACGTGAAAATTTCTCATACGAGAAGTCGTGCAGAAGCTTCACCTCATTGATATCTCTATCAAACATTTTTCTCGATTTATTTAAAAAAAAGATATTGACAACATATAACGATAAATTCACGATGAGCAACCTGGCTGTAAATTTTTGCCGAACAAGAGCGTTCCATTAATACCTTTAAACTACCGGTATGCCCATGAGCGATTATACCCCCATTTTGCCCACCCGGCATCACAACCTGATGCCCTGGGCCCAACCCGTAATCTTTCTTCGGAAAGCGTTGAGGGTCTATCCGAATGAGGTGAAACTGCTGCTCTGGGTAACCGCTATCCAGGTGATAATGAGCAGCAGTGCCATTCAGATCAACAATTTTGCTCAAAGTGCCTTTCTCAAGCGTTTCGGAGTCCAATCTTTGCCCACCGTTTTTCTCGCAGAAGCCGTCATTACCTTCTTTTTTTCCGGACTTGTGGGCATTTTCATGGAACGTTACCGCAACGTTCGTGTTTTTACGGTGGTTTTGCTTTATTTCGGCGGATGTATCGGTCTGATTCGGTTGCTCCTGCCGCTGGAGTTTCCCTGGATCTATCCGGTACTCTACATTCTCAAAAGCCAATCTGTTGCTATTTTGCCGATTCTCTATTGGGACATTTTAAGCGACCTGTTTACTACTCAGCAGTCCAAACGCCTTTTCACACTGGTGACCGCCGGTGGTGTTCTGGGAACAACGGCGGGTAGTTTAATGACGGGAAGACTCGCCCACTGGCTCGGTCTTAACAATCTCCTTTTGATATTCGTCGTTGGAATGGCACTGGCTGCCGTTCTGAATGAATTGACTGAAAAAATTGTCACTGTTCCCATGGAAACCCGAGTCGATCGGCGCAAAGGCAAACTCGAGGGGAAATTTGCCGATAACTTTCGGGAATTTATCGCCAATGCCCGTCAATCGGTGTTGCTGAAATATATGATTCTTATCATTGCCATACCAAATATTCTGCTCCCCATCATGGACTACCAGTTCAACGTTGTCGTGGACAATCATTTCACCACCGAAGCAGCGACACTTCATTTTTTCGGCCTGTATCGGGGGATCTCCAATGCCGTCATGTTTGTTATTTTGATGTTTTCCGGACGGATCATTACCCGCCTGGGCATAACTAGGAGTTTGTTGTTTCACCCCGCCAACTATTTTTTGGCATTCGGCAGTCTTTTTCTTCGATTCGACATTATATCCGGAATTTATGCACGTTTTAGCACCGAAACTCTCAAAATGACTCTCAACAACCCGGCCCGGACGATCCTGTACAACTTTTTCCCGGAGCAAAGCCGGGCGCTCATCCGAGTGTTCCTAAGGGGCCCGGTGGTCAGGATGTCCGATTTCACAGGTTCCGGTCTACTGATCCTCATCAAAGGTCTGCTTGACCCGCGCTGGTTGTCCATCGTGGCGGCGCCTTTAACCCTCATCTGGCTGTTTACCAATATCCGTCTCAAAAAAGCGTATCCGTCGATTTTACTCCAAACACTGGCCGACAAGCATGTGGATTGGTCAAACCTTGAAGACGTCAACCTTGAAGTAATGTTAAAAGATAAACGGCTGCTGAACAATTTTAAGGAGAAAATCGCCCATGCAACGCCGGAAATCGCCGGGTTTTATGCAGAAATCCTGGCAGCGGCAAAACCGCCGGGATGGGCCGATACGGTTGTAAACGCGTTGTCGACACAGCCGTCGAAAACACAAAAACAAATGTTGGATCTTCTGGTTCCCGAGGATGCCGGCCCGGTTGTCGAGAGGCTTGTCTTTTTGACCCGGTCGGCTTCGCCGGAACTTCTGTCATACCTCTTGGAAACGCTGGCCCGAATAGCCCCCCAAAGATGTTCGTCGGTCATGGAAAAATTTTTGGATCATCCGGACCCCCGGGTTCAAATCGAAGCGCTGTCCGGCATCTACCTCGGGAAAGACCCTCGAAGTTTGCCCATTTTCCGAAGCCGTCTCAACAATTTGCTCAACGGGAATGAATCCCAATTACGAATGGGAATCGAGATCCTCGGTAAAACCGGAGACAACGCCTTTGCAGACATCCTCCTTGGATTTTCTGCCGGGGAAGATCCGGAATTAAAAGCATGGGCCATTTCAGGGTTGACAAGGATGAATCACCAGGGGGTCGTTGGCATCGTTCAGGCGTCCCTTGAAGACACCTCCCCTCAGGTTCGTAGAACCGCGGTTGAAGCGGCGGGGGTTTTGAAAAACGATATCCCTGTCCGGATGTTGATAAAATGTTTGTCGGACCCGGACCCGAACATTCGGTCTCGGGTTGCACGATTGATTAAACAGAGAGAAAAAGATGCCCTTCCCGATCTATTATCCGCCCTTCATCTCGCTCCCCGTGTTCAAAAAAACGAAGTCCTTGCGCTTCTGGATTACATCGGTGTGCCTGCCGTCATGCTTTCCTCTTTTATTGTTAAAGAGCTTAAAGCCGCTTACGGGTGTCTGGAGCAGGTGAAGATCCTGGAATCCGGCCCAATGACCCCAGCACTGGCCCTTTGCCGGGATCACCTGATGGAAAAACAGAATGAAAGCATCGAAATTGTGCTAAGAAGTCTCGGCGCTACGGTCTTCGGAGATCGAGTCAAACTGATTATCCGGGCCATTCAGTCCGAAGAAAAGCGGGATGTGGATAACGCCATCGAAGCTCTGGAAAGCAGTCTACACAGCGATATCCGACGTCTGTTTATTCCGTTGCTGGATGAAGGGACGATGGAAGAAAAGCTCGCTGTTGCCCGAAAATGGTTGGGAGATGATCTCCCCATGGCCGCCTCTCTTGGAGAAATCCTCAAGGAATTGGCGGGGGATCCAGACCCCATGATCCAGGTTCTCGGCCTTTATGCGTTGGGAGAATCGCCCCAAGACGATTCGCTGGTTCCCGAGATTCAAAGGTACGCCCATTCAAAAAACCATCTGGTAAAAGAGGCCGCCGAACGGGCACTGGATGCTTTAGCGGCCGGTGGCCACACAAAAACCCCTTCAACAGCCCGTCCATCCATGGTGGAAAAAATCCGATGGATCCGTCAAATCCCGCTATTTGAAACCCTGCACGTTCAGGAGCTTGTCTTCCTTGCCTCCATGATGGCGGTTCAGCAATATACGAAAAACGACGTCGTGATTCGGGAAGGCATGCCTTGCGATGGTCTATATCTTATTTTCGAAGGCCGGGTGTCGCTGATTACGGGTTCTGAAACAGATCGGCAGAAGGTGCTGGAATGTATCGGCGAAAAACGGTTTTTCGGCGAATTGGCCATTATCGACGGTAAAAATCATCCCTATACCGCGAAAGTCGAGTCCGATTCCCAGATACTGGTGTTAGAGGCCGGTGATTTTTGGTTCCTATTGAAGAGCTCCCCGGTCGTATCGCTGAACCTGTGCAAGCTGCTCATCCAAAGAATTCGAGACTATCAGGGCCGGCTGGACCAGTCAAAATTGAAGGTGTAAGATATTGACAGAGAAAACATCCTTGGGAATGAGCGGCTCAGTATTTGGTCTATCTTTGTTTCGGAAGAATGCGCCAAGTGACCAGGGGTGAGAGGACATAGAGAAACATGTAAATTAGCGCTGCGTATCCCAGATAGGGTGTAAATATGAAGATGACCAGTAACAGCATGTTCAGGCGACCAAACCAGGAATGCCGGTCGATAAAGCGGCCGAGATGCAGGTAACGCAAGGGATAAAGGTTCATCATAATCCCTGAAAAAATAATCACCCCAAAACAAAAGATGCCCCAATAACGCGCCCATTCCGAGGCTTCTTGAACAGCATAGCTGAACATGATCAACGGCGCGGCCACCAGCAACGCAGCAGCCGGGGACGGCATCCCTTTAAAAAACCCGGGAATCGGCGTACGGTCCAAGGTGAAGTAAATCAGCCGGGCAATTCCCATAAGGGTATACAGCACCGCCGCCAGCCCCACCGGAAGTTGCTGAATCACGGGGTCCGAAACATCCCCGAGGCACAAATAAAATATCCAGGCCGGAACAATGCAGAAACTGACGCCATCGGCGAGGTCATCGAGAATGCTTCCAAAGCTGATCTGATGTGACCGGTCTTGCTCGGGCAGGGGTTCTGTCAGACCCAGTTTTCTGGCCAGAGCCCCGTCGAGTTTGTCAAAAATGGCAGCACCGATGAGAAAAAGATACGCCTCACGAATACGGTCCTGATATGCAAAAAAGACAGCCAGCAACCCCATCATGGCATTCATGACGGTTAGGGTGTTGGGAAAAAAGGACAGGATCTTTCGCCGCAAGCGTTCATCCTCATCGCAGATTTCATCGAGGCAGTAGGCGCCGTATTTCCGATAGTATCCAGCGATGGATCCAAAATTTATGATCAAAAATACGATCTCGATCAACAGCAAAACACGTAGGGGAAGATTTCCCAACCAGGAGATCCAGATATAAATCTGAGAAGTCAAATCTCCCGGGACATAAAAAGCATGGGCGTACAAGAGGGTTCCGACCGGTGCAGCGACAATGGTCCTTAACCGCGTGAACTCTCTCATTTCCGGTTCCGGTCCTGTTCGCATGGCGAAAAACCGCATAAAATTCGCAAAATTGTCACGGATCAGGACGGTTACGCACAAAATCAGGACAAAAATGCCATGAAACAATTCGGCCTTGGTTCCGGGGGGCGAGGTTAAAAGAAGGCGCCACATGATACCGACAGCCACCAGCGGAAATATAATCGAATAGACGATCTTGTCCATGACCCGGTCGGCAAGATGGACCAGGGCGGCGTATGGCTGAAAACGGCTTGAAAACCACCCATCGATCAGGTCAAAGCTCATGGAGATAACCAGCAATGTCACTCCTAACGTATAGAGCAGCGGGTTGCGGGTCCACATGACCCCAAGGGCGCAAAGCATTCCGCCAAAGACCAGGGGTGGCCTTCCGTAAACCAGTAATGCTGAAATTTTTCTCTGAAGATTGAACTTTGCCGGCATGTATTCTTTCTCAGTCATTTAAGAAATTAACCATGTCCTCTTTGAAATTAAACGTTAACATGATAAACGCCGGCTGAAAAGCTTTTTATAGAGGAAGCGCTGAGCCTTTGAGATTCAAAATATTTTAATTTAAACTTTCTTCCTACTCTGTTATACTTCTATATGCCACAGCCATGGATACGGATACCCGCAACGAAAGTG
>JAHECI010000376.1 GCA_024641825.1 Desulfobacterales bacterium
GCCTCCGCTGAATTCATGGGGATATCGGTCTGCGCTGTCCGGTGACATGCCCACCATTTTCAGGAGAGTCTCAAGGCGCTCTTTACGGCGTGATGCGTGTTTGATGCCCGAAATTCGAATCCCTTCCTCAATGCATTGTCCGACGGTCATGCGGGGATTTAGTGATCCGAATGGATCCTGAAAAATGATCTGTATCTCTTTTCGATACGGCTTCATCTCTTTGTCGGAAAATCGGCTGATATCGCGCTGCTGAAAAATAATTTTGCCCGCATCAGATTCCAGTAGTTTCAAAATAAGGCGGGCCACCGTTGTTTTTCCACAGCCGCTTTCTCCCACCAGGCCCATGGTTTTACCCCGTTCGATTTCAAAGCTCACGCCGTCCACGGCTTTTACCCATCCATGGATTTTTTGCAAAAAACCCCGGCGAATCGGAAAGTGTTTTTTCAAACCTTCTATACGAAGAATGGAGTTATTATTTTTTGATTCCATATATCTCTAAACCAGTTTGTATGACTGTTGCCAGAGATTCAACCCATTGTAATTTTTAGTATTTCACTTGATCCCTTGAATCCTCGACTCCTTGTACCCTTTAGATTTAAATAATACCGGGCAGCGGGACCAATGTCCCTCGCCGTAATCACACATTTCGGGAAATTCTTCCTGACAGGATAAAATGGCATGGGAACACCTCGGATGAAACGGACAGCCCTCGGGTTTATACGCCGGGTTCGGCACGCTGCCGGGGATGCTGTAAAGTCTTTTACCCCGTTTTGAAAGGCTGGGAAGCGATGCCAAAAGGCCCCGTGTATACGGGTGTCGGGCAGCGCGAAAAATTTGGTCTGTATTGCCCTGTTCAACAATGATACCCGCGTACATGACATAAATCCGATTGGCGATGGCTGAAACGACGCCGAGATCATGGGAAATATATAGAATCGACATGGACCGTTTTTTCTGAATAGATTTTAAAAGCGCGAGAATCTGAGCCTGTACCGTAACATCAAGAGCTGTTGTCGGTTCATCTGCAATAATCAGATCCGGATCACACGAAAGGGCCATGGCAATCATGACCCGCTGTCTTTGTCCGCCGCTGAGCTGATGCGGATAGTCATTCAGTCGTTGTTTGGGAGATGGAATACCTACGTCGTTAAGGAGTTGAATGCAATATCGGTTAAGTTCCTCAGCGTCGATGGATTTGTGTGTTCGGACGGCTTCACCGAGCTGATCTTCGATGGTGAAAACAGGATTCAGGGATGTGAGGGGCTCCTGAAAAATCATGGAGATATGGTTCCCTCGAATTTTTTGCATTTCCTTTTCATCCAGCGTTATAAGGTTTTGTCCGGAAAATATAATTTGGCCGTCAACGATTTCTCCGGGCGGCGTTGGAATAAGGCCGAGAATGCTAAGTGCTGAAACGGTTTTCCCACATCCGGATTCTCCAACAATACAAACCGTCTCTTTTTCCCGGACTTCGAAACTGATCCCGTCCACCGCACGGGCGCGCGCTTCGTTGTTTTGAAAATAGACCTTTAAATTTTCTACGCGAAGAAGAGGCTTGTCATGGGTCATGGGCCTTTTGTCCATGGATCATTCAATATCTTTCTCTAAGTTTGGGGTTCAAGATATCCCTGAGACCTTCGCCAAAAAGGTTAAAAGAGAGCACGACAATCAGGATTGCAATTCCGGGTATAAAGGTCAACCAGGGCGCATCAAAGATAAAGTTTTTGCCGTTGGAAAGAATGTTGCCCCAGGTGGCATGGGGCGGGGGCACACCAAATCCAAGAAAGCTCAAACCAGCCTCGGTTAAAATAGCCGAAGCAATGCCGATGGTGGCGGATACCAGCACCGGTGCAATGGCATTGGGCATGATATGACGAAAGATAATCCTGAAAGTGCTAAGACCAAGGGCTTTTGCCGCTGCTACAAAGTCTTGTTCTCTCAATGACAGAAACTCAGCACGGACAAACCGTGTGGTCCCCATCCAACTGGTCAGCCCGATGACGATCATAATGTTGTATATACTCGCAGGAAGCAGTGCTACCACCGTTAAAATCAGAAAAAAGCTTGGAAAACAGAGCATGATATCCACGATTCGCATGATGATGGTATCAACGGAAACCGCATTGCTGTGAAGCATCGCTTTTAAGATCGTTGTTTCTTTTTCTGTTGATCCGTGCCGGGCTAATAGAGAATAAAAAATATATGCCAGGCAGAGCAATAAAATCACGGTACCGATAAAGGTAAATTTTGCGATCATCAGACCTGTTCCCGAAATTAAGGATAGCGTGAACAGAACATGATCTGTTCTAATATGGTGTTGTCCAAAATAGCCGGCAATTCCACCCAAAAAAATACCGATGAGCACCGATATGCCGACCGCCACAAAACCGACGGTCAGAGAAACCCAGGCCCCCTGAAGCATTCTTGCAAAAACATCTCTACCCAAATCATCGGTGCCCATGAGATAAACCCCCAGGACAGGGATCTCTTCAGGCTGCAAGGAATCAAGATTCGCTTTGGCCAAAGGCGGGCGCAGCTTTTCCTGGAGACGAACCATGGCAGGATCGAATATGGGCTTGGACCCTGACGTCAAAAAGAGGCCAGTGACGGCACAGAAGAAAAAAAGGATAAAAATGAAAAGGCCTAAAATGGCAAGGCGGTTTTGGCTGAAAAGGCGTTGGAATTCCTGCAGGTGGGTCCGCTTGGGCGTCAGTGGCGGCTCGATATAGAAATCTTTGCGAAAAATTTGTTTATCCATATTCATTACAGGCGTATCCTCGGATCGACAACCAGATAAAGCAGGTCTGAAATAAAGGTGCCGGCCAGCACCAGGACGGCCGAAACAAAATTGACCGTCAGAATGATCGGGTAATCCCTGGCCAGGATGGCTTCAAAGGCCATTCGCCCCATTCCGGGCCAGGAAAAAATAGATTCGATGATCACCGAGCCTCCGATCAGCCCTGGCAAAATGAGGCCGAACATGGTGACAAATGGCAACAGCGCATTTCGAAGGGCATGTTTATAGTGTACCTGTTCCGGAGGAAGGCCCTTGGCCCTGGCGGTACGAATGTAGTCCTGGCCTTCTACCTCGAGCATCTGGCTGCGAACGTATCTGGAAAGAACGGCAATGCCGCCTGTGGCAGCCAGCACGGAAGGAAGAAGCAAGTGCCAGATTCTGTCCATGATCAGATAAATTGGCGAAGCGTTTCCGATACCGAACGTTTCCATGCCGATCACCGGAACGTGAAAGTAGGTGACGACAAATATGATCAGAACGTATGCAAAGAAAAATCCGGGAATTGAAATCAGTACATACGATATGAATGTGGCACTGCGATCATAGATTCCGCCCCTAAAAATAGCG
>JAHECI010000377.1 GCA_024641825.1 Desulfobacterales bacterium
AAAAAATGGTACGCCTGGCAGGATTCGAACCTGCGACCTACGGATTAGAAGTCCGTTGCTCTATCCAGCTGAGCTACAGGCGCTCGAAAAATAAAGACCTCTAAATAACACATGCCCGTCGCCATGTCCATAAGAAATATTTGAACGGGTGTGCGGAAGGTTCTTCCCAGTATGCCATGTCCCATTGAAATATTATTATGAAAAAAAAGACAACAAGAAAAAAAGACAACCAGAAAAAAACGGATCTCATTAAGACTGACCCAAAAACCGGCGGCAGCGGGAAGGCCAAGACTCCTTCCTCGGATAAGGCCCTGGTTAAATTTGACCCCCTTCAAAGATATCTATCGGAAATCAGTAGATACAAGCTCCTTACCCGAGAGCAGGAGATCGAACTCGGCAAAAAAGTTCAGGAAGAGGGAGACAGCGAGGCTGCATACGTTCTGGTGACCGCCAACCTTAGACTTGTGGTAAAGATCGCCTTGGAATTTCAGCGGGTCTGGATGCAGAATCTATTGGATTTGATTCAGGAAGGAAATATCGGACTCATGCAGGCGGTTCAAAAATTCGATCCTTACAAAAATGTCAAGTTTTCGTATTACGCTTCATTTTGGATAAAAGCCTATATCCTCAAATTCATTATGGACAACTGGCGCCTCGTAAAAATTGGAACGACCCAGGGGCAGCGGAAACTGTTCTTTAAGCTAAAAAAAGAAAAACAGAAACTGATCGACCAGGGGTTTGATCCGAAACCGAAGCTTCTTTCCGAGAGACTGGGGGTATCCGAACGGGAAATCATCGATATGGACCAGCGGCTGGACGGCTGGGACGTCTCTCTGGATGCGCCGTTGAAAGATGATTCAGATACGGAACGAATCGATTTTATAAATACAGACGCCGAATCCACAGAAGATGTCGTGGCCAAAAAAGAGATCGAGGCCCTTCTTCATAATAAAATTGATGAGTTCAAAAAGACCATGACCCCCAGGGAACTTGAAATATTCGAGCATCGAATTTTTGCCGACACCCCGGCAACGTTGCAGGAGATCGGTGACCGCTATGATATATCAAGGGAACGTGTGCGTCAGGTAGAAAAAAACATTATCAAAAAGCTAAGAGACTTTTTTAAGCGGGAAATCCCTGATTTTGATTCTTACGAAAATGTCAATGTCTCTGATTAGAGAGGAAGTATATAAAAAATGAAGGACAGTTTTTTAAAATTGACCATCGTTGGTATGGTCATTTTATTTTTTTTCGGGTGTACACAACATATTAAGCCTGCTGGAACCTCTGAACAAGACCGAGGCGAGGTTGCGATAGATTCCGTTGAACATGAAAGCCCCTATTATTACTATACAGAGGCCCAGATTCAGCAAAAAAAAGGCAACCTGGACACGGCCATCGAATATCTGAACAAAGCGATCGAGGAAGACCCTGAATCCTCCTACTTGCAATTGGAGTTGGCCCTCGTATATCTCCGGCTAAAGGACCATGAAAGCGCCCTCAAAATTGTCGAAACGGTGACTGTAAAAGAGCCCGAAAATGTTCGTGCGCTGGTCATATTCGGAAGGTTGAATCAGACGAAAAAACAGATCGGTCCTGCAGAAAAAGCGTATGAAAAAGTGATTTCTTTAGATCCGAAACAGAAGGATGTCTATTTACTTTTGGGCGGTCTCTATATGCAGGAAAACAAACTGGACGACGCATTAAGGGTTTACCAACAACTTGTCCGGAACTTCCCGGAATCCTATGCAGGACATTTTTTTATCGGAAAAATTTATGCCGCCAAGGGAGATTTGAAAGGGGCGGAAAAAGAATTCAGACACACCATAGAATTAAGTTCAGATCTCGAGGAGCCGCGTTTTGAACTGGTGGATCTGTATAAAACCATGGGCAAAGACAAAGAAGTTATACGTCTGTACCAGGAAATTCTTGAAATAGATCCGCAAAATATAAGGGCGGCCCTGGAATTGGGGTACTATTACCAGCAGAAAGGGAGGGTGTCCCAAGCAGAAAAAATTTTCAAGGATCTGGGGGTCAGAAGCGACACTGAAAAAGAAGTGACCCGAACCGTTGTTCAGCGCTATTTGGAACCCAAGAAATACGGGGCCACCGTGGTCATTCTCGAAGGAATGTTAAAAGGTTCTCCGGAGAACTCGGATCTCCATTATTTGGCGGGTGTTGCACTGGATGAGAAAAAAGAGTGGGACAAGGCTGTCGAGCATTTTAAAAAAGTGGCCCCGGATTCAACCTTTTTTCAGGAAGCCGCGGTTCGGATTGCATTTTTGTACCAGGAACAGAAAAAAATTGAACAGGCCATCGATTATTTAAAGAGTGCCATTAAAATCGTCCCTGACAATCCGGATCTGTTGCTTTATCTGGGCTCCCTTTATGAAGAAAACGAAGAATTTTCAAACGCTGAGAATGTTCTTAAACAGGGGCTTGAAATGGAGCCCGACAATACCCGGTTTTATTTTCGCCTGGGTGTCGTATATGATAAATGGGGTCGGAAAGCGGATTCAATCGATGCGATGAAAACAGTGATCAGACTGGATCCCAAGGATGCCACTGCATTGAACTATCTCGGTTATACCTATGCAGATCTCGGAGAGAAACTCGATGAGGCTGAACGTCTTATTAAAGCGGCATTGGAAGAGAAACCGGATGACGGATATATTACCGACAGTCTGGGGTGGGTATATTTTAAAAAAGGACTTTTCGAAGAAGCGGTGAAATATCTGGAGAAGGCTGTCAGTCTGGTCCCCGACGATCCGATTATCCTCGAACATATGGGGGATGCTTACCTTGGAATACGCCACAAGGAAAAAGCCCTGGAATTCTACAAACGTTCGTTGTTGAACAAAAATAAAAACAAGGAGAACATAGAAAAAAAGATCCAGGAATTGACCGGGAAATGAAATACACGACCCGATACATTCAGATTCCATCGATCGTTTTTATCTTCACTTTTTTTCTCTCAGCCTGCACCATCCTTTCCCCAAGGGGTTTCGAAAGACCCAAGGACCCGATGTCACTCGAAGCGGAAAAGCTCATTTCGACGATAGAGAATCAAAATCTTAAACTCAAGACCTTCAAAGGGGTGGGCAACATAAAATTCCGGAGAAACAAAAAGGAAGACGTTGCCGGCCGAATCGCATGGATCGCATCCGCGCCGGACAGAATCCGGATCGTTTTAAGCAGCGTTTCAGGACAACCCATGGTCAGTGTTGCCAGTGACGGGCAATGGCTCTATCTAAATTCCCATTCCAGTGGTGAATTTTATAGAAAACCTGCGACCGCTTCTTCCATGAAAAGACTTTTAACGGTTCCCGTAAAAACCGAGGATATGGTCGATATTTTGG
>JAHECI010000378.1 GCA_024641825.1 Desulfobacterales bacterium
TTTTGGGAACCTTGTTCCCCGGGATGTGGCATCGCGGAATGCCAAGACTCAGTGTGATATGGGAAAGGGCGTCGGCGAGACCGGTTTTGCGGTGTATCTCGATTTTAAGGACGCCATCAAAAGAGACGGTAAAGACGTCATCGCTCAAAAATACGGCAACCTTTTCCAGATGTATGAAAAAATCACCGCTTCGAATCCCTATGAAGAACCCATGATGATTTATCCGGCATCTCATTATGTCATGGGCGGACTGTGGGTGGATTACAATCTGATGAGCACGTTGCCGGGGCTTTTTGTTTTGGGAGAAGCCAACTTTTCCGACCACGGTGCCAACCGTTTGGGCGCCAGTGCTTTGATGCAGGGTTTGGCGGACGGTTATTTTGTGATTCCATACACCATCGGCGGATATCTTGTCAGGATGGACCACTCGGAAGTAACCACCGATCATCCGGCATTTAAGGAAGCGACTCAATATGTCACTGAACGGACCGGCAAGCTGCTGTCCATTAACGGAAAACGGACGGTGGATGACTTTCACCGTGAACTGGGCCACATCCTCTGGGAATACTGCGGCATGTCCAGAAACGATGACGGTCTTTTAAAGGCCAGGAACATGATACAGGCGCTTCGAGAAGAGTTCTGGGAAAATGCACTGGTTCCCGGCGTGTCGGAAGACTTTAACCAGAGTCTGGAACGTGCCGGGCGGGTGGCCGATTTTCTGGAGTTTGCAGAACTTTTGGTGATGGATGCCTTTGAACGTAAAGAATCCTGCGGCGGTCATTTCAACGAAGCATACCAGACCGAGGAACATGAGGCCAAGCGTGACGATGAGAATTTTTGTCATGTGGCTGCCTGGGAATATAAAGGGGATGATGCGGAACCCCTACGCCACAAGGAAGCGCTGGTTTTTGAAAATGTCGAATTAACACAAAGGAGTTACAAGTGACCAAAAGCATAAACATCACTTTAAACGTCTGGCGCCAAAAAAGCGCCCAAGTGAAAGGCGGTTTTGAAACCTATCATGCCGCCAATATTTCAACAGACATGTCCTTTTTGGAAATGATCGATGTGGTTAACGAGCAGCTGACCCTTGACGGCAGAGATCCCATTGCATTTGATCACGACTGCCGGGAGGGGATCTGCGGCATGTGCGGCGCTGTGGTCAACGGCCGGGCCCACGGACCGGAAAAAGGGACCACACTGTGCCAGCTTCACATGAGACATTTTTCCAATGATGATACCATTGTCATCGAGCCCTGGCGGGCCAAGGCCTTTCCCATTATAAAGGATCTTGCAGTGGATCGCAGCGCCTTTGATCAGATCATCATTGCAGGGGGATATATTTCCGTAAACACCGGGGGCGCCCCGGATGCCAATGCCATACCGATTTCCCAGGAAATCGCGGAAAAAGCTATGGATGCGGCGGCGTGTATCGGATGCGGCGCCTGCGTTGCTTCATGTCCCAATGCGTCGGCCATGCTTTTTACCGGGGCAAAGATTTCCCAATTTGCCCTGCTGCCCCAGGGAAGGCCGGAAGCGGCTCGACGGGCTCTGGCCATGGTTCGAAAAATGGACGAACTCTGCTTCGGCAACTGCTCCAATGAAAGAGAATGCGAAGCAGAATGCCCCAAGGAGATTTCCATCTCCAATATCGCCCGCATGAACCGGGAATTTTTTAAGGCCGGGATTGGTTCCGCGGTCATGTAATACACAACTGTTATGGATTTTAACAAAATTCCTGACCATTGATCCGGTATTGTTAAAATTTGATCTGATCGCAGAGGAGCATAAAAGAAAGCCTCAATACTTAGTAAACCTTCCGGGTCCCATGCCGTTTCCCGATAACCTCAAGGGTGCTGTTCACCACCACGAACGCTTCCGGGTCGATGTTGAAAATAACATTTTTTAGCTTAGGCAGTTCGGTCAGCGTGGTAATGGTAAAAATCACTTCTTTTGGGCTGCCGGTATAAGCGCCTTGAGCTTGCAGAAAAGTGGCACCACGGTTGACCTGCTTAAAGATGTCTTCAGCAATTTCCTTATACTTATCCGAGATGATGATTGTGGACAACCGTTGGTTAAAGCCCGTAAGAACCGCATCGAGAGTTTTGCTGCTCGTGAATACATAGATCAGGCTGTAAAGCGCAATCTGAAGACCGAAAAAATAGGCACCCGTCATGATCACCACCGCATTTATCAGGAAGCTGGACAGACCGGGCCGAAGTCCGAATCTCTGATTTGCATATATTGCCAGAATATCCACGCCGCCCGCAGATCCTAAAGATCTAAGAACAATGCCGGCTCCCGTGCCGCAAACGATGCCGGCGAATACGGCGACCAGAATGGGATCTTTAAGAGGAACCGGGGGCGTTTTAATGACCACGGCAGCCAGGGAGAAAAATACCATCCCGAAAATAGTATACAGCATAAATCTTTTGCTGATGCTGAACCAGCCCAGGAACATTAACGGAATATTGAGTAAAAAATAGGTGATGCCGACATCCGCTGAAGAAAACAGATAGTGGATGATGATGGCCACACCCGACACACCGGCTCCCAAAAGCTTGTTGGGAATCAAAATGCTGTTCATCCCTATTACAAAGACGATTGTCCCTGCGACGATCAAAAACAGATTGTACAAGACGGTTTTCCAAGTTAAAATGATTTTATCGAGGTCAAAATGGGCGGTTTGCGCTTTCGGCTGCATGGCATTGCCTCCTCTATGGATTCAATTATTTACTCATTCGAGGCCGTATTTGTCATCTGGCAGATAATCTGGATATTTCACGAAAGTGTATCCTATTGCAAGCGTAATGGCTGGGATATATATAGAGAGAACAAATATTTTTTAAGGGGTTACCCAAACAATTAAACATTGAGGCGTTAATGGAGCAGATCGGCATACTGGTTCTGGTCAGGGAATTACTTTCCTGGCGAGCTATTTTAGACATATTTCTGATAGCAGCAGGATTGTTTTTATTATACCGGACATTGATTCGCCTTGGCACATGGAAAATCGTGGCCGGTATTCTGGTCGCCATGGCTATCTTTTTAGTTGCAAGTTTTATGGATCTTAAGGGAATCGAATGGATTTTCAGCAATATCAGTCAGGTGGCCGTGATCGCCTTAATCGTATTATTTCAGCCTGAATTGAGAAAAATTTTAGAACAGACAGCTTCGGTTACACGATCCGAACCTCGCGACATAGATGAAGAGCTCTCTCATTTAGTGGTTGACGCCTTACTAAAGATGGCTCAGCAACGTCGAGGGGCGATTGTCGTTTTTCCCGGCAAGGAGCCGGTTCAGGAATGGCTTTCCGGCGGATTTATTCTTGATGCTAAACCCAGCTTTCCT
>JAHECI010000379.1 GCA_024641825.1 Desulfobacterales bacterium
TTTGAAAAAAACAGCATACCTTTTTCCAGGCCAGGGGTCACAGACTGTTGGAATGGGCCTCGATTTTTATCAGGAATTTGATGTTGTTAGAGAACTTTTTGATATGGTGGAGGAGGTTTCCAGAATAAATATATCAAAACTTTGCTTTAAAGGTCCTTTCGAGGATCTTACCGCAACCGTAAATCTCCAGCCCGCAATCACCGTGGTTAACCTGGCCTGTTTTACGGCTTTAGAGAGAGCAGGGCTTGAGCCCTTCATCTCTGCAGGTCACAGTCTCGGTGAATACAGCGCCCTGTGCGCATCGGGCATTGTTTCCAGTGAAGACGCCGTTAGGCTGGTCTTTAAAAGAGGTGAGCTGATGCATCGGGAAGCCACCCGAAACAAAGGCGCCATGCATGCAATTATCGGGCTTCCCATAAAAACCGTAGCAGAACTCGTTGCCGAGGGTCGGAAGGACGGCGTTGTGGCCGTTGCGAATCACAACGCTGAACTTCAGATCGTGATCACCGGCGCCCCTGAACCGGTGAGAAGGGTTTCCGATCTGGCCGTCTTACAGGGCGCCAAGGCCGTCCCCTTAAAGGTGAGCGGTGCCTGGCACAGTGAGTTGATACAGGGCGCCCAAGACGAATTCAAGGACGTTATCGAGTCCATACGCTTTAATACCCCCGAGAAACCCATGGTGTTTAATGTCACGGCCGACGTTGAAAGTGAACCGAAAGAAATTAAATCGATCATGGCCCGTCAACTTTGCAGTCCGGTCAAGTGGTACGACGCCATGTGCAGACTCATGGCGGAAAACGTTGAAGTTTTTGTGGAGGTCGGTCCGGGGCGGGTTCTTGCGGGTTTATTAAAAAAAATCTTGCCCAAGGATTATCCGCGTAAAATCTATAATGTGAACAGTATGAAGAGTCTGGACCAATTTTTGAATGACACCACGTGAGTTGTTAAAAAAAACATCCATTTTCTTCTTTACATCGAAATTTCATTGGTGTAAAAATACAGTTTTATAGAAAAAACAGGTCTTCAATGAAATTTCAAAGGTTCTGTCATGAAAAAAAAAGATGTCGATTATTTTAAAGATTTTCTGAACAATCGGTTGGAAGAACTCTTAAGTCATGCCGACGATACGGTTTCAGGCATGACACAGCCCAAAGAAAACTTTCCGGACCCCACAGACCGTGCTTCCCTCGAGTCGGAACGGAATTTTATGCTTCGCATAAGAGACAGAGAGAACAAACTGATTAAAAAGATCAGAAATGCCTTGGATCGTATCGAAAACGGTACCTTTGGCGTTTGTGAAGAGTGTGGTGAAAATATTTCCATTAAACGTCTTAAAGCCCGGCCGGTTACGACCCAGTGTATCGATTGCAAAACCAAAGAAGAGGCTTCAGAAAAAGCCCTTGGATTATAATACGCATGTGAGAATCGATCTTCATATTCATTCAACCGCTTCCGATGGGACCCTGTCACCACCGGAGCTGCTCCATCTGGCTCAAAACCTCAATCTCGGCGCGATAGCGATTACGGATCACGATACTCTAGACGGTTCAAAAGAAGCCCTTGGGTATGGAATTCCCCCATCCATAAAATTTTTAACCGGTATTGAAATAAGCGCCACCCCGCCGCCGTCGTTTTTCTGCCCGGGAAGCTTCCATATTTTAGGCTATGGTTTTGATATGGATGACCCTGTCCTTAACCGTTCCCTTTCCCGGCTCAAAGCGTCCAGAAAGCGTCGAAATCCCCGGATTCTTGAACTGCTTTCCAACATGGGGATCGAACTCACCTTAAACGAGGTCCGGGATTTAGCCGGAGACTCTCAGCTCGGAAGACCTCATATTGCGCAACTGATGGTAAAAAAAGGCTTTGTTCGATCGATTGATGAAGCCTTTGATAAATATTTGGGAAAAGGCAAACCGGCATATGTCGATAGATTCCGTTTTGATTGTGAAAAAACCATCCAGACCATAGTCGATGCCGGAGGAATTCCGGTTCTGGCCCACCCCTTTCTTCTGAACATGAACGATGAAAAGATCTTCGAGGGCCTGATGGGAGTGTTAACGGAAATGGGGCTGAAGGGCCTAGAGGTCTATTTCCCGGAACACACGGCAGATCTCGTTGACTATTATACCCGGATTGCACATCGCTATAATTTGTTGATGACGGGGGGGACAGATTTTCATGGGGATGTAAAACCCGAGATAAAAATGGGATTCGGGAGGGGAAATCTTTTCATACCGTATGAATTATATGAGAAACTGATTTCAGCCCTCAGTGAGAATAAATAGAATTGAGATGACACAGACAAATTTTTCTGAATTCCAGCGCAAACTCGTATATGAATTTAAGAATGTCGATTTCCTTGTGGAGTCTCTCCGGCACAGCTCATTTGTCAATGAAAACCCGGAAACCGATATTCAGGACAATGAACGCCTTGAGTTTCTGGGGGATGCTGTTTTAAATCTCATTGTCGGACACCTCCTCATGGAGCGTTATCCGGACTTAAAAGAAGGGGATTTGTCTAGAATGCGCGCCAATCTGGTCAATGAATCCCAACTTGCATCCATTGCCCGCAAAATGGACCTCGGGTCTCATATACAACTGGGCAAAGGTGAAATCCAGTCACAGGGCTGGGACAAAAATTCGATACTGGCAAACACCTATGAAGCGGTCATTGCTGCAGTCTATCTGGATGGTGGATTTGATGCGGTATTTAGAATCATCGGCGGCGCCTTTTCGTCGTTGATGGACTCCGCTGCTCGGCCGAGTGCCAATTGCGATTATAAAAGTCAGATTCAAGAACTCGTCCAAATGAAGTATCAAAAGATACCGGATTACACCGTTGTCCATGAAAGCGGCCCGGATCATGACAAAACCTTCCATGTGGAGCTGAACGTCGGAGAGATCCAGACCAAAGGCGTTGGAAAAAGCAAGAAGGCGGCTGAACAGGATGCGGCCAGAAAAGGCCTTGATATTTTAAACCCGTAACTGCAAGTCCGATGCAAGATAAAACCCCCAATCCGCCGCCGTTTATCATTCCTATTTTCCTGCCCCATGCCGGGTGTCCCCATCAATGCGTCTTCTGCAACCAAACCGCGATTACCGGGGTAAAACAGGACATGGTTTCATCAGAAACAGTGGATCTTCTCATCGATGAATTTCTCGAATATAAACGGCCTCATCGACGGCCGGCTCAAGTGGCATTCTACGGCGGGAATTTCCTGGGTCTAAAGAAAGACGCCATCCGGCGCCTCCTTGGCCTCACGATGAAATTCGTAAAAAACGGTCGCGTTGACAGCATTCGTTTTTCCACCCGACCGGATACCATTGACCGAGAACATCTTGAAATTA
>JAHECI010000380.1 GCA_024641825.1 Desulfobacterales bacterium
TTTTCAGATGTAGAACTCAGTGGGCTTCGCCCCTCTGGGCAGATTCGAAATTCCCAAAGAAAATCATTATGGTTCCCGTTGAGGCGGGATAGAAATACCATGGCAAAGGATTCGAAAAAAACGTTCGGCAAATACAGGTTCTTTAACACAGGAAAAGGAGGTCAAGGATGAGGAATAAAATTACAGCCTCGTTGTTGGGGATGGTCGCGCTTTTGTTGGTTTTCAGCCAGGTCGGCTTTGCCCAGGACATGGATGGAAAGTTTGGCATTGGAGCCAGAATAGGCTACGTTAATTATTCAGGAGACAGTATAGACGACACGGATGTCGATTTTGATGGCGCTGCCATGTATGGCGGAAATCTGGTCTATTATCTTCACAGTTATTTCTCTCTTGAACTGAGCGCCGATTATGTCAAAACAGACATGGAATTAAAAGCTTATGGTTTTAGCCCTGTAAATTTTGGTGAATTGAAACAGGTTCCCATCATATTGAACGGACGCTTCCACTTTTCAACGAATCAGAAAATAAGCCCTTACTTGAGTGCCGGAATCGGATATTATATAAATGATTTCGATTTGTCGGACTCAGTGTCTTCTGAGTTGACTTCCGGTTCTAAGTTCGATCCTGATGACAGTATCGGATTTAATCTGGGTGCCGGTGTTCAATTCTTATTGAATGAACATATTGCCCTGGATCTCGACTTGAAATATATATGGAATAAAACTGATTTTAATGCCGAATCCCCTGGATATGAAACAGAAGAAGTTTCAATAGATCTGGACAACTTCTACGTCGGGGTCGGTTTGAAGTACTACTTCTAAAAAACGGCCCGAAACCGGAGCAAGACCATCGAACCCAAGAAAAAGGGGTTAGCCGCATTCTGCTAACCCCTTTAATTTATGTGGTGCCCGGGACGAGAATTGAACTCGTACAGCCACAAGGACCGAGGGATTTTAAGTCCCTTGCGTCTACCGGATTCCGCCACCCGGGCAAGGATATCTTTTATTTTCGGAAGGTTGTCGGCGTTTTTTAAAGTACTGCACCAACGATAAAAAGGCTTGGATGTTCTCTCCATGCCCCTGCCAAAGTCCGAACAGATTTTCTGATAACTTAAATTTTAAGTGATTACAAGAAAAATGATTTGAACCAGGGTGTTATTTTTCTTCCAGATCGGAAACACGCCGTTTATAATCCGGATTGCCGGGATCTATATCGAGGGCCTTTTTAAAATCGGCGAGGGCGCGTTTAACATCTCCTTTGCTTTGCCAGGCTTCGCCGCGGCCCATCCATGCATCCGTGTCGTATGGATCGTTTTTGACGGCTTGTGTAAAATCGGCGATGGCCTGTTCAAAGTTTCCTTTGTTTGTCCAGGCAATGGCTCGGTAGTAGAGGGCATCTAAATGTTCGGGATCTATTTGAAGAACTTTTGTAAAAATCCGGATGGCATCACCGTATTTATCGGCATTAAAACGGTCGAGGCCTTCGTCAATCAACTCCTCTAATTCCTTGCCTTTATTGTCCATACATCACACTCCCCAGCCTGCGCATTTTTTTTATTTCATTTATGGTGGCAACCTTAGGTCCCTGTCTGCTTGGGGTATCATAAATTTAAACATACAACAATAAAATTGACTTTCGCCGCCTTCCTTTGGAGGGGAAACGTATTTGATTTCAGACCCGTACGTTTTCAGGAGGTGCGCTTTCCCGCTTCACTTTGACGTCTACGTGCCTGGTTATTTCAATGACTTAGCAGCGGTGGCATTCCTGCCCCCTCAGCGTTCTCCCGCAAAAAGCATGCGGGAGCCGCGGTCTCCCCCACTGCTAAATCACTGAAATAACGAAGCCACTCCGCCAATATCGTTACACGGGAAAGCGCACCTCCTGAAAACGTACTTCAGCCCCGGGAAGCGGTGGCGTATTTCTCTTGGAAACCGACGGGCATTAAAAAGCAGGCCTCCTTCAGCGTCTATTTTGAATCCGGCAAGGGACCTCTTCCAGATAGCGACGGGCGCTTATTTGTTTTCAATTGACATAAACACCCCATTTTTCTATATTCATCACATTAACTACAAAAGGAGGCAACCTATGCGTAGGGCAATGTTTATTGGGGTTTTTATCTCTGTTTTCACCTGGGGTGTCGCTTTTGCAGCGGATTCGCCGATGAAGGTCGGATTCGTGTATGTTTCACCCATCGGCGACGCTGGATGGTCGTATGCCCACGACCTGGGAAGACGGAGCATCGAGGCCATGGACGGGGTCACCACCTCATTTGTCGAAGATGTCCCCGAAGGGCCGGATTCCGAGCGTGTCATGCTCAATATGGCCAGAAAAAATTACAACCTGATATTTGCAACCAGTTACGGGTATATGGACCCCATGCTCAAGGTGGCCAAACAGTTCCCCGACATTGTCTTTATGCATTGCTCCGGGTTCAAAACCGCTAAGAATATGGGGAATTACTTCGGGCGAATGTATCAGGCTCGATATCTTTCGGGAATGGTGGCCGGTGCCATGACCCAATCCAAAATACTGGGTTATGTGGCGGCATTTCCGATTCCAGAGGTCATCCGGGGCATCAATGCTTTTGCACTCGGGGCACAGTCCGTGAATCCCGATGTCAAGGTTCGGGTGGTTTGGACCAAAACCTGGTACGATCCGGCCACTGAAAAAGAAGCTGCCAAAAGCCTTCTGGATGTGGGAGCGGATGTCATCGCCCAGCATCAGGATTCGCCGGCGCCCCAGGAAGCCGCACAGGAAAAGGGGGTTTATTCCGTGGGGTACAATTCGGATATGTCCAAATTTGCGCCCAAGTCCCACCTTTGCGCACCCATATGGAACTGGAGCCAATTCTACAAGGAAATGGTGGAGAAAGTTCGACAGGGTACTTGGAAAAGCGAATCCATCTGGTACGGTCTTGAATACGGAATCGTGGATATCACCCCCATGGGGAGCATGGTCCCGGAAGCGGTTCAAAAACGCGTTTTGGCCAAAAAAGCCGAAATCGCCTCCGGCAAGGCCAAGGTGTTTGTGGGCCCCATAAAAGATCAGTCCGGCAAGCTTCGCATCCCAAAGGACACGCCTGCTACCGATCCGGAATTGTTGGGCATGACCTGGTTTGTCGAGGGCGTTGTCGGAACGACACAGTAACCGTTCGATGTTCCGATTTAACATAAAAAAAAGACAGGAGCCCCTGGCATGGAGTTCCTGTCTTGTTTTTTTCGGGGCCCTGTCCCTCTCCCTTGCCGTCAGCGCCATCATGCTGGCCTTACAGAACAAACCCCCTTTGACGGCCATCGTTCTTCTGTTCAACGGCGCCTTCGGATCCCTGGTGGCCATACAAGACTGC
>JAHECI010000068.1:0-4666 GCA_024641825.1 Desulfobacterales bacterium
CGGCTGCTGAGTAGAAGCAGATTATCTTTAGGGCCGACCCGGATTTGGTCCACATGGCTTCCAACGCTGATTTTATCTTCTAATTCTCCATTTGACGAATAGATCAGGATGTTTCCCGAATCGTTGAGAACGAAAATCCATTTCCCGTCCGCGGACACCGCAACATCCACCGGAGGGGTATCCATTTTCAATTTCTGCTGGACGTCCCATTCAACACGGGCAAAACTATCTACAGAAAAAACCGTCGTCGCCAAAAACACCGCCAGGAAAATCAATTTTTTGTGTGTCATGCCAAACCCTTTCATTAAAACGATTAATCTTTTTCCATCCAGCTGGTACTGCCGGTCTTTACGCTTTTCATCGGCAGATTGGGCTGAGGAATCTCAACAATGGTACCGGTGCTGGTTTGAACGAATGCTTTGCTTCCTTCCTCTTTCCCCACATGGAGATCCGGCGTTGTGGCCAGACCACGCCCCAGATCCAGGCGGGCCGTCACATTGCCGTTCCCGTCGACTGCATTGTCACCAAATACGGATTGATACCATGCGGTTCCGGTTCGAAAATAAACGCCGTGAAGATAAGAAAGCCCCTCGGCCAGGCAGACATCGTCATAGGGCCTATAGGTTGTGAATGTAAGTAATCCGCCCAAAAGAGCGCCCTGCCCCAGATTCCGTTCTCTATCGTCGGCAAATTCCTTGTACCACCCGTCTGTACCGGTGGAGTAGGTCCGAACTGCCGGCGCCGTCCCGTCATCACAGCCTGTTCCGGCAATGTAAGTCTCCAGGCCCGAAAACGTGGTAATTCCGGTGGGGAGACAATTGGTTGTCAGGTCGACACATGAAAGAGCGGCATTCGCGGCACTGGTTGCTTCCTGGACCAGAATATCACCGACCTCGACCAATCCCTGGGATCCGGGGGTGGTGTTGAAGGTTCCTGTCTTTTCTACGGTTTCCCAGGTGAATCCGTCACAATTTCGAGGCTCTTTGATGCCGAAATAAGTCTCCTGAGCGTTGCTGCTGGAATCGGTTTTATCGTCTGCATCCAAAAATCGTCCGGTTCCAAAATAGATCCAGTAATTGGAGCCGTCGCTTCCGATGGCCGCCGCACCGGTCACCGGCCGGCCCGCATCGATCAGGTAAAGGGGATTACTCAGCGGGCTGATGAGGGTGGCCCAGTCGCTGGGTTCGGTCACCAGTTGACTTGGAGGGGTACCACTGTTCATCTCTCGGGTGACCAGCCGGTATAGGCCGCCCCCCCAGCCGCCCCAGGTGCCGGAGACCGTTCCGAAATATACGGCATCTGTTTTATAATTACTTTCAAGCTCAAAGTCCACGGATATTAAGTCTGATACAAAGCTGTTGGCGGTGAGCGTAAACGTGCCGCCTTGGTCATTGGCCACCGTGGGTAGCGCGTCGGGAATTCGGAGCGCCTTGGGGGTTCCCATCAGCCAGCTTAAAGGTAACACCGCAAGTTTGGCGTCCTGGGTGCTCGTACCGTCCAAATTCGTCGGCCCGCTGCCGAGAATCAGATACCAGCTGGTGTCGCTGACGTTGGCACCGTTTTTCATGGTCACCATCGTCGGTGAAGATGTTGTGTATCCAAGATCCACTTCGGTACCGCCGGTTGTCAGGGTTATTTCACCCAGGAGTGTCGGCGGGCCTCCGGGATCGGTAATATCGAGAATAATATACGCAGAGGTGAACTCTCGTGTGTCGGCCGGATAATCCGCCGAACCGTTATTATCCAGATCCAGTGTGCTCGGAAGGATCTTGGCACCGCCGTACCGCATCCCCTGAACCAGAATTGTTCCCCAGCCGCCGGTATGAACCCCGTCGGTGGAATCGAAAATCCGCACGTCAAAGACTCTCGGATGTAAATCCACGAAATATTTGTGCTCGTATGAAGGATCTGTCAAACATTTTAGATGGGGCAACAGATTATAGGGAACATACGCCCACAACTCAGCACCCAACTCCGGTCCCGCCGTTTCCGACTGGCAATCGGCGGTGAGACAGAATTTATTTTGGGTTTCATTGTAAAATCCCCCGTTGACCGCATGGATCATGCCGTCGTTGGCTCCAAAGTAGATCACGTTTCTGCGGTTCTTATAGGTGTTTACAAACTGTGCATAAGAAGTGTCCCGGTAAAGAAAATGAAAGCCTTCACTGGGTCGGGTCACCGAAATGGGCGTTGAGTGCACCACATCCCCAAGCCGCCAGGTAACATCCGCCGGCGTGCCGTCCAGATCGAAATCGAAGGGCATCTCCCGGCTGCGCTGGCCGGCCTGATCATAGCCCCGCACCCATTTTACGACCTCGTTCACCTCGGCAGTGGTCTGCAAACCAAAATCCAGCGGCACCGGCCCCCGGGAAGCGTCGACGGTCAGCGCGGCCCAGTCGTTGGTGGTGTCAAAATCGAGGATTTCACTGGTGTCGACAATACCGTCATTGTCGAGATCATTCCAGGTGAAAATATATCGCTTTTTCACATTGGAAATGTATCCGGTGGTGGTTCCCACCGAAATTCTGTTGACAAGAATGTTTGTACTCGCATCCGATGCCGTGGGGGAAATATCTCCAAGCCATTCCGATGCCGACCACATGTAATGAACATCTTCCAGTCCTTTGGATGTCCCGTTGCAGGTACCGTTGGTATTCAACACGCCGTTGCAGGCTTTGGTCATGCTGGTGGATTCGTCGTAATAAATCACCACCTGTTCATCGCCGGCATCCATGGTCCTGTCGCCGTTGGTGTCTTCGTAGAGGTTCCCGTATTCGTCCACGAACAGGGAATGAACCTCGCCCAACCAGTTAACGGAACTTCCGCCGGACAGTTCCACCGTGGGCCAGAAAATGGCCTGATAGACCGCGCCTTCGCCGCCCCGGGACGCAGATATGACCGAAGCGGCGGAGCCGGCTGCAGCGCCGGCCCGGATCGCCTCAAAGGCGTCTCGGAGGGCGGTTTCCAGCTGTGCGGGGTCCGATGCATTGTAAAGGGAGGTGCCGCCGTTGGTGGCCGCCGCGCCCAAAAGAACGTCGGGACTGCATTCATCGGTCCCGGTGGACCGCAAGGTCCCTGCAACCACGACGTAAGTGTTAACGTTCTGTTTGTCCTCTCCGTTGAGCTGTGTAGGATAAAGACTGCTGCTGTTATGGCCATAATAGGTCAAGTCATCCAGATATGAGCTTCCGGAAAGGGAACCGCAGTTCACACTGTCTGCAGCGTCCAAATCATTCTGTCCCTCGGCCGCGATAAAGGAACCGACGGTCCCATTCAAATCTGCCGTGGACGCGCCTTCGGTGATGATAAGGACATTGTTCTTCTGGCAATAGGCGGTAATGGGATCATAACCGGAGCCGATATTAAAATCATTGCTGTCCAGACGGAGCGAACTGTTCTGGCTGTAGTATCCCAGGGCATTATAAAAGGCCTCGGCCAGAGGGGTCCAGGATGTGGCCTTGATATCGTTGACGGCATTTACCAGATTGGTGGTATGGGCACTCGACTTGTCGATACCCGAGATAATCTGCCCTCCGTCACGGTTCGACGGGTCCCCACAGTTATAGAGGATAAAAGGATCCGGCTGACTACACTCGCTGCTGGAGCCTTCGAA
This sequence comes from Desulfobacterales bacterium, assembly GCA_024641825.1. Classification (GTDB taxonomy): domain Bacteria; phylum Desulfobacterota; class Desulfobacteria; order Desulfobacterales; family UBA11574; genus JAAXQD01. The sequence continues at coordinate 3,614 of JAHECI010000068.1, forward strand.
GTTAAAAGCCATGGCCCCCATCCGGATATCGTCGGAAAACTCCTGGATGAGACCGCTGGGTGCAGAAGATTTCGAAATATACCCTTGGAGCACCCCGAGGGGCTCACCGATCTGGGCAACGACTCCCGAATCGATGAGCACCGCCGGAATATTCCAGAACTCGCCGGTTTCGCCGGCCTGATCACTGGGATCCACCACTTCGGGTATTTCCATATTCCCGCAATAGTCTCTCATGGCCGTTTCGATACAGGTGTCCACGTCCGCATATCCGGCGGCATCCCATCCGGGTAAAGTCCCCCCCACATATTCCCATTTCTTGCAATCACCGGTTTTGGGACCGGAAGTAAAATAACCGCCGGTACAGGTCAGTACTGCGCCCGCTCCCGGATTCCAGCAGCGGCCCACATAACCGAGTTGATTGGCCGGAACAGCGGCATACAGTCCATAGCATAAATACCCACGATCATCGGGGGTGATGTTCCACGGTTCTATGTCCGAGAAGACGTCCTCACAGGCACTCTTCGTGGAGCTCACCGATCCACTGCCGTTTGGCCAGTCATTGTGTTTGGCATAATACCAGCAATTGTGAATCCCATGATTGAACGCTGCATTGGAGTTGGCTTCGATGGTGCTGCTCCCGGAGACAGTATATCCCATGCAGTCGTTGATATACTGCTGCAACTGGCCCTGGTTGGGGCTTTCCTTGCCCAGCTCGTTGACGGCATTTTGGCAGGCGCTGTGATCAAATCCGGTGGTGGTGGCGGGGAATATTTCAATATGCGTAAGGTTATAGGGAACCCAGTCGGTTATGCCGGTATCATCGTCGATGCCGGTTCCGCTGGCCGTACCGCCGGCGGCGGTGATGTACAGCCGGCCTTCATCGATGGTATTGGCTTTGCCGGGATCCACGACAATACTCCCGGCCGGATACGTGGCGCCGCTGGTCCACCGGGTGAGGGTGTAAGGTGCCCAGGACACCCCGGTATCATCGCTGGTGCTGGTTCCGCTCGATGTTCCGGCAGAGGTTGCAACATACAACTCGCCCACGTCGTT